>NZ_DJSX01000093.1:0-58986 GCF_002439135.1 Pseudomonas sp. UBA6323
GCGCTCGCGCAGCGGCGGCACGCGCAGTTCGATGACGTTGAGGCGGTAGTAGAGGTCCTGGCGGAAACGCCCGGCGGCGACTTCGGCAGCCAGATCCTTGTGAGTGGCGCAGAGGATGCGCACATCGACCACCACTTCCTGCTGGCCACCAACGGCGCGCACTGCCTTTTCCTGAATCGCGCGCAGAAGTTTGACCTGCATCGGCAGCGGCAGGTCGGCCACTTCGTCGAGGAACAGCGTGCCGCCATTGGCGGCCTGGAACAGGCCCTGCTTGTCTTCGATGGCGCCGGTGAAGCTGCCTTTCTTGTGGCCGAAGAACTCGCTTTCCATCAGTTCCGAGGGAATGGCGCCGCAGTTAACCGGCACGAATGGCTGTTCGATGCGTGGGCCCTGTTCATGGATCAGGCGGGCCACCAATTCCTTGCCGCTGCCCGATTCGCCGCTGATGTAGACCGGCGCCTGGCTGCGCGAAAGCTTCTGGATCTGTTTGCGCAGCGACTTCATCGGCGGCGAGTCACCGAGCAGGCGGCTGTCGACCGGGGTTTCCTCGCCCTCCGGGGAGCGAATGCGCAAAGCGGTGGCGACCAGCTCGCGCAGACGGCCGAGGTCCACCGGTTTGGTGAGGAAGTCGAAGGCGCCGGCCTTGAGCGAGTTGATCGCGGTATCCAGGCTGCCGTAGGCGGTGATCATCGCCACCGGCACCTGCGGGTGGCGCTGCTGGATGTGCTGCACCAGATCCAGGCCGGTGCCGTCGGGCAGGCGCATGTCGGTCAGGCACAGGTCGAAGGGCTCGCGCGCCAGCCACTCGCGCGCTTCCTTGACGTTGCGGGCACTACGCGTGTCCAGCTTCATGCGTCCGAGGGTGATTTCCAGCAGCTCGCGGATATCGGGTTCGTCGTCGACGATCAGGGCTCTCTGACGGTTCATGTTCAGCTCAGTTTGCGCGGATGGGCGAAGGTGATGCGGAAGCAGCTGCCGCCGCCTTCACGAGTTTTATAGTCGAGGCGGGCCTGGTTGCTCTGGCACAGCTCGCGGGAGATATACAGGCCGAGGCCGGTGCCCTTGTTCTCGGTGGTGTAGAAGGGCTCGAAGATGTGCTGTTCCTGCTCGGGCGGCACGCCGGGCCCGTCGTCGAGAATCTCCAGCACCGGCAGGTCGCTGGCCTCGTCACGGAACAGGCGCAGCCAGACCTGCCCGAGTCGGTGTTTCTGCGCGCTGTAGCGCAAGCCGTTCTGCACCAGGTTGGTCAGCACCTGAGTCAGCTGGTGCGGGTCCATGCGCGTTTGCAGGCTGCCACCCTGGGTTTCCAGGTGGATCTGCCGGTCAGTCGGTGCCGAACTGCGGAACTCGCTGGCAAAACGGTGCAGCCAGTACTTCAGGTCCAGCAGTTGTGGCTCGGCCTGGCGCCGACGCGACAGCTGCAAGACGTTCTCGATCACCAGGTTCATGCGCTTGGAGTGATCCTGAATGATCTGCGCCAGACGCTGGTCCGGCCCCTGCAGGTCTTCCGACTCCTGCAGCAACTGCGCGGCATGGCTGATCGCGCCGAGCGGGTTGCGGATCTCGTGGGCGATGCCGGCGGTCAGGCGGCCCAATGACGCCAGTTTGAGCTGTTGCGCCTGCTGGGCGATCTGCGAGATGTCGTCGAGAAACACCAGGATGTGCTGCTGCTCGCCGCGCTGCAGGGAAATGAAGCTGGGTTGCAGCATCGGGCCATCGACCTGCGCCTGCAGGCTGTCCGGACGCAGGGTCGGGTTGTGCAGCCATTGTTGCAGGCGCTTGACCAGCTCGGGGCAGTGCGGGTCGATGATCTTGCCGCTGAGCTCGCCGCGCCCCAGCAATTGCGTGGCGCCCTGGTTGGCCAGCAGCACCCGATGCTGGGTGTCGAGCACCAGGATGCCGGTGCGCATGCGCTGCAGGATCTGCTCGTTGAGTTCTTCCAGGTTGGCGACGTCGGCCGCGCGCTGCTCGGCTAGGCTTTCGCTGACCTGCAGGCGGCGGGTGATGCCTTGGATGAATAGCGCGCCGGCGAAGCACAGCGCGCCGAGGGCACCGGCCTGCACGTATTGGGCGGCAGCGGCGGGGCGGCTGAGGCTGAGATAGAAGGTCAGGTAGATCAGTGCGATGGCGGCGATGGCGGCGATCAGCAGGCCGACGCGGCCGCGCAGCAGGATGTTGGCGATGGCCACCGCCACCACCAGCAGGTTGCCGATGCCGCTGGGCGTGCCGCCGGCCGCGTAGAACAGCGCGGAGAGGAAAATCACGTCCACCAGCGCCAGGCTGAACAGCTGCATCAGGTGCTTGGGCTTTTGCACCAGCACGGCGATGAAGATATTGAGGATCAGGTAGACCCAGCTGCCGGTCCGAAACAGCTCGATATGCACGACATCCAGAAACTGTTCATCGAGGTTGCTGGAGATCAGCAGGATCAGCGCCAGACCGATGCTCAGACGATAGAAATGATAGAGCCTGAGGATGCGCCGCCCCTGAATTCCGCCTTGCAGGCTGAACTCAGCGGTCACCGGCGTGCGGGCCTTGTTGCAGATGGGCCTGGCTGCAATACCACTGCTGATCATGGCTCAGGGCCTGAGGCTTGGGCACATGCACGCCGCAGTGAGCGCAGCGCACCATTGGGGCGGCGGCGCCTTCGGTGGGACGAGTGCGTTCAGGTTTGCTGATGTAGCGGCGCCAGATCCAGATCGCGGCGAAGATGACGGCGACCCAGAACAGCAGGCGAAAAAGACCCATATCGTGCTCTTTTGTTCGTTCAAAGCCGGCAGTTTAGCCAAGCCGAGTGCATCGGCACAGTATCGGCGTGGCAGCCTGTGCGCTGTTTCCGAGCTGGATGGCTGGCCTCAAGGGCGCCCCATGCCGGGAACGGGCGACAGAAACGCCAGGCAATAAAAAGGGAGGCCGTGGCCTCCCTTATCAATAACGCTGCGATCAGTCGAACAGACCGAAGGTCAGGTAGCTCCAGATCGAACGCTTCTTCGCGGTTTCGCCGGTTTTGGCGTCCTGCTGCAGTTCGGCTGGAATCTGTTGCTCCGCGTCTTCGTACTGGCGGATCACGTCCTGGCTGGCGCGGGTTTCGCCCGGCGGCAGCGGCGTGTCGGTTTCGATCAGGCCCAGGGTGGCCTTGGCCAGCCAGGAACGGTTGTCGGCTTCTTCTTCACGCGGGACGAATTCGCCGCTTTCCAGCGACGGGTGGTCAGGGTAATTGAGCTTGAGGGTTTCCAGGCTGGTGGCAGCCAGGTCGTCCATGGACAGACGCTGGTAGGCCTCGGTCATGATCGCCAGTCCGTCACCGACCGCCGGGGTTTCCTGGAAGTTCTCCACCACGTAGCGGCCACGGTTGGCGGCGGCGACATAGGCCTGACGGGTCAGATAGTAGTGGCCAACGTGTACTTCGTAGGCAGCCAGCAGGTTGCGCAGGTAGATCATGCGCTGCTTGGCGTCCGGGGCGTAGCGGCTGGTCGGGTAGCGGCTGGTGAGCTGGGCGAACTCGTTGTAGGAGTCGCGCGCGGCGCCTGGGTCACGCTTGGTCATGTCCAGCGGCAGGAAGCGCGCCAGCAGGCCGCGGTCCTGGTCGAACGAGGCCAGGCCCTTGAGGTAGTAGGCGTAGTCGACGTTGGCGTGCTGCGGGTGCAGGCGGATGAAACGCTCGGCGGAAGACTTGGCAGCTTCCGGTTCAGCATTCTTGTAGTAGGCGTAGATCAGCTCCAGCTGCGCCTGCTCGGCATAACGACCGAACGGGTAGCGCGATTCCAGCGCCTTGAGCTTGGAAATGGCCTGGGTGTAGCTGCGGTTGTCCAGGTCGGCCTGGGCCTGCTGGTACAGCTCCACCTCGCTGAGGTTTTCATCGACCTCCGGCTGCTTGGAAGAGCAGGCGGCGGTAAGGGCGAGGATGGCGATCAGCAGCAGGTGTTTCACTTGCATGGCGGCTTGCGTCCCTGTGACGGCCGCGCGGCCGTCCTGTTATGATGAGCGCCCCCGGAAAACCCTGGGGCAAAGACGCCGTATTTAACCACAAGCCTGTCGCCGAAACCAAAGGCCAGGCTCCCGCCGTTGCCGAACATGACTTCTATAGACAAACAGCTTATTCAACTTCAAGCCGTCGTCCCCTTCGAACAGGGCGGTCAACGCCTCGACCAGGTGGCTGCGCAGCTGTTTGGCGAGTACTCCCGTTCGCGTCTTTCCACCTGGATCAAGGAAGGTCGGCTGACCGTCGATGGCGCCGTGGCACGTCCGCGCGACACCGTGCACGCCGGCTCGACCCTGGCGCTGGACGCCGAGCAGGAAGCGCAGGGCGAGTGGGTGGCGCAGGACATCGAGCTGAATATCGTCTATGAAGACGAACACCTGCTGGTGATCGACAAACCCGCAGGCCTTGTGGTGCATCCGGCGGCCGGGCATGCCGACGGTACTCTGCTCAACGCGCTGCTGCATCATGTGCCGGACATCGTCAACGTGCCGCGTGCCGGCATCGTCCACCGTCTGGACAAGGACACCACCGGCCTGATGGTGGTGGCCAAGACCCTGCAGGCGCAGACCAACCTGGTCGAGCAGCTGCAGAAACGCAGCGTCAGCCGCATCTATGAATGCATCTGCATCGGCGTGATCACCGCCGGCGGCACCATCGATGCGCCGATCGGCCGCAGCTCCAGCCAGCGCCAGCGCATGGCGGTGACCGATGGCGGCAAGCCGGCGATCAGTCACTACCGCGTGCTGGAGCGCTACCGTTCGCACACCCATGTGCGGGTCAAGCTGGAAACCGGGCGTACCCACCAGATTCGCGTACATATGAGCCACGTGGGTTATCCGCTGGTGGGCGACCCGGTGTATGCCGGGCGCTTTCGCATTCCGCCGGCGGCCAGCCAGAGCCTGGTGCAGAGCCTCAAGGAGTTTCCGCGCCAGGCCCTGCATGCGCGCTTCCTGGAGCTGGACCACCCGGCCACCGGCAAGCGTATGAAATGGGAGTCGGCGCTGCCGGATGATCTGGTCTGGCTGCTGACCCTGTTGCGTCAGGATCGCGAGGCCTTCGTCGGGTGAACGCGCACGACTGGTTGACGCCCGACTGGCCAGCCCCGGTCAACGTGCGTGCCTGCGTGACCACGCGTAGCGGCGGTGTCAGCGTCGCGCCGTTCGATACCTTCAACCTCGGCGATCATGTCGAGGGCGATCCGGCTGCGGTGGCGAGCAACCGTGCCCATCTGGTCGATGTGCTCGGTTGCCAGCCAGCCTGGCTGCGTCAGGTGCATGGCATCGTCGTGGCGCCAGCCGATCCTGCCGTGGTCATCGAGGCCGATGGTAACTGGACCGACAAACCCGGCATCGCCTGCACGGCAATGACCGCGGATTGCCTGCCGGCATTGTTCTGCGACCGCGCCGGTACTCGCGTGGCGGCGGCCCATGCCGGCTGGCGCGGGCTGGCCGGTGGTGTGCTGGAGGCGACCGTCAAGGCACTGGACGTTGCACCGCAGGAGCTGCTGGTCTGGCTCGGCCCGGCTATTGGGCCGGCTGCATTCGAGGTGGGCGGCGAGGTGCGTGAGGCATTCGTGAGGCAGCATGCCGAGGCTGCCGGTGCATTCATGCCCAGCGTCAATGCCGGCAAGTTCATGGCCGATATCTACCAGCTGGCGCGTATTCGCCTGGCTGCCATCGGTGTGACCGCCGTCAGCGGTGGCGGGCTGTGTACCTACACTGACCCGCGTTTCTATTCCTATCGCCGCAGCGCTCGTACCGGGCGTTTCGCTTCGCTGATCTGGCTGCAGCCCTGATAGTTGAAGCGGACTTGTGCGCAAGGTTAAAAAACTCGCAAACAAGTCCGCTCCCACATTACTTAGCTGTTCTAGGTGTTAATCACCAATATCAATAGTGCTGTGCCGAGCGAGACGACCGGTCATATGCTCGGCGCCATGAACAGTATTCGACTCGACAAGCGCGACCTGATCCTCAGCAAAGGCTCCGCGGTGATGACCCGGCGCGGTTATCACGGTACCGGCGTGCTGGAAATCGTCCAGGCGGCCGGGATTCCCAAGGGCAGCTTCTATCACTATTTCGCCAGCAAGGAAGACTTTGCCCTGCAGGCACTGACCTTCATCTACGGGCCGCGCCTGGCGCGTTACGCCCAGGCCTTGAACGACCCGGCGCTGAGCCCGCGTACGCGCATCCTCGGCTATTACCGCGACCTGCTGGCGCACTTCGCCCGGCAGGAGACGCCGCAGTACCACTGCTTCATCGGCAGTCTGAGTTTCGAGATGAGCGAGATGCTCCCGGCGATCGGCGCCGAGGTCGCGGCTATCCAGCAGGCATCGGTGGATATCCTGCGCGACTGTCTGGAACAGGCGCAGGCCGCCGGTGAACTGCCGGCCGACGAGGACTGCGAGAACCTCGCCACCTTTATCAGCGACGCCTGGCAGGGCGTGCTCGCCCGCCTCAAGGTGGGCCGCAACCTGCAGCCGCTGGAAGCTTTCGTCACCCGCCTGGAGCGTTTGCTGCAGGCCTGATTACCCTTCAACCTCAGAGGAAAGATGATGAGCGCTCCCGTTCAAGCCCTGTTCGCCCCGTTCCGCCTCGGTAACCTGGAGCTGCCGACCCGTGTGGTCATGGCGCCGATGACTCGCTCCTTCTCGCCCGGTGGCGTGCCCAATGCCAAGGTTGTCGAGTACTACCGTCGCCGCGCTGCCGCAGGCGTGGGCCTGATCGTCACCGAGGGCACCACGGTCGGCCACAAGGCGGCCAATGGCTACCCGAACGTGCCGCGTTTCTACGGCGAAGACGCCCTGGCCGGCTGGAAGCAGGTGGTCGATGCGGTGCATGCCGAAGGCGGCAAGATCGTCCCGCAGCTCTGGCACGTGGGTAACGTGCGTCGTCTGGGCACCGAGCCGGACGCCAGCGTGCCGGGCTATGGCCCGATGGAGAAGGTCAAGGACGACAAGGTGGTGGTGCATGGCATGACCCAGGCCGATATCGACGAGGTGATCGCCGCTTTCGCCCAGGCCGCGCGCGACGCTAAGGCCATCGGCATGGACGGTGTGGAGATCCACGGCGCCCACGGCTATCTGATCGACCAGTTTTTCTGGGACGGCAGCAACCAGCGCACTGACCAGTACGGTGGCGATCTGGCGGCGCGTTCGCGTTTCGCCATCGAGCTGATCCAGGCCGTGCGCGCGGCGGTCGGCCCGGACTTCCCGATCATCCTGCGTTACTCGCAGTGGAAGCAGCAGGACTACACTGCGCGCTTGGTGCAGACCCCGGAACAACTGGAAGCCTTCCTCAAGCCGCTGTCCGATGCCGGTGTGGACATTTTCCATTGCTCGACCCGCCGCTTCTGGGAGCCGGAGTTCGAAGGCAGCGACCTCAACCTGGCAGGGTGGACGCGCAAGCTCACCGGCAAGCCGACCATCACCGTCGGCAGCGTCGGCCTGGATGGCGAGTTCCTGCAATTCATGGTCAAGACCGACAAGGTGGCCGAGCCTGCCAGCATCGAGAACCTGCTCGAGCGCCTCAACAACGAAGAGTTCGACCTGGTCGCCGTGGGCCGCGCGCTGCTGGTCGACCCGGACTGGGCACTGAAGGTACGCGAAGGCCGCGAGCAGGACATCCTGCCGTTCAGCCGCGAGGCGCTGACGTCACTGGTCTGAGTTGGTTTCTGCCGGGCGTTGTGATCCGACGCCCCGTTTCCAGCCCCGGCACATCGGGGCTTTTTTATGATTTTTCGCGGACAAGTCCGCTCCCACGAAGCCTGTTTCCAGAGATGTCAGGTCTGTAGGGGGCGCAGTGGGAGCGGTCTTGACCGCGAATGCTTTTCTGCTTTGCAACACGCGGCTGGATTCAGTCGATAGGCTCAGGGTCAGGGCTTGCTGCGCACTGCTGCATCGACCATCCCGGCCGGCCCTGCACGTTGCGGCGCGGGCTGGATCACGCTGTGCAGATGCTGCTCGAACTGCTCCACGATGCCGTCCCAGCTGAGGTGGCCGGCGTGGCGGCGGGCATTGAGGCGGATGTGCCGCAGCACTTCTGCATCTTCCAGCAGGCCACAGGCCGCTTCGCAGAAACCGACTTCGTCGCCCGGGCGGGCGAGCATGCCATTGTGCCCGTGGTGGATATGCTGGGCAGCTGCCGCCTGATCGTAGGCCACCACGCCGAGGCTCGAGGCCAGGGCTTCGAGCACCACGTTACCGAAGGTTTCCGAGAGGCTGGGAAACAGGAACAGGTCGCCCGACGCATAGTGTGTGGCCAGCGTCTCACCACGTTGCAGCCCGCAGAACAGTGCGTCCGGCAACTGCGTCTGGAGGCTGGCGCGCAGCGGCCCGTCGCCGACCAGAATCAGGCGCATGCGCCGTTGTGGGTGCGCCTGCTGCAAGGCGTGAAAGGCCTTGACCAGCAGGCCGAGGTTCTTCTCCGCTGCCAGGCGGCCGACATGCAGCACCGCCAGGTCATCCGGCGCCAGGCCCCAGCTAGCGCGCAGTTCGTCGCTGCGCCTGCGAGGGTGGAATAGCTGGCTGTCGACGCCGCGCGCGAGCAGGGCCAGGCGTTCGAAATCACGGCGCTCGAGATCCACCTGCTGGCCGATGCTCGGCACCAGGGTCAACTGCGTGCGGTTGTGGAACCAGCGCAGGTAGTTGGTCATCGCCCGCGTCAGCAGGCCGAAGCCGTAGTGCCCGGTGTACTGTTGGAAGTTGGTGTGAAAGCCGCTGACCACCGGAATTGCCAGGCGCCTGGCGGCGCGCAGGGCAGAGAAGCCCAGAGGACCTTCGGTGGCGATATAGAGCACGTCGGGGCGTTGCCGCTGCCAGCGCCTGAGCAGCTTGTGCAGCGACGACTGGCCCCATTGCAGGCCAGGATAACCGGGCAGCGGCCAGCCACGGGTCAGCAGCAGGTCAGCATCGGCCGTAGATTGCTGATCGGTGTCCTGGCGCGGCCGTATCAGTTGCACGCGATGGCCGCGATTGCGCAGGCCGTCGACCAGGCGGCCGAGGGTATTGGCCACGCCATTGATTTCAGGGGGGAAGGTTTCGCTGATCAGGGCGACATGCAGAGACTGTGCGTTCATGTACGCAGTCTCCGCCTGTGCGATGTAACAACTGTGACGGTTGGATTGCGATTTTGTGATGGGGCGCGGCTAGCCGCGCTCGCGTACCCAGAACAGCGTCGCACCGGCCACGGCGGCCGGCATCATCAGGATATTCAACCCCGGCACCAGCAGCGCGGCGTAAGTGATGCCACCGAAGCTCAGGCTCTGCCAGCGCTTCTCGCGCAGCCAGGCGAGCATGTCCTGCCAGCTCATCTTGTTGTTGTCCGCCGGATAGTCGATGTACTGCACGGCCATCATCCAAACGCCGAACAGCAACCACAGCGGTGCAGCGACCAGGTTCACCACCGGGATGAAACTGAGGATCAGCAGGCCGATGGCGCGCGGCAGGAAGTAGGCCAGCTTGCGCATCTCGCGGCCCATGGTGCGTGGCACCATCGCCGCCAGCTCGCCCCAGCTGAACGGCGGGAAGTGATCCTCGCCGCGCGCCACCACCTCGACCTTTTCCGCGAGAAAGCCGTTGAACGGCGCGGCGATGATGTTGGCCAGCAGGGTGAAGGTGAAGAACACCATCAGCAGCACCAGCACCACGAACAGCGGCCAGAGGATGTACTGCAGGAAGCTCAGCCAGCTCGGCAGCGTGGGCATAAAGGTGTCGACCCAGCCGCTGAACTGCTGCACGGCGAAGCCGATCATGGTGGCGAACAGGATCAGATTGACCATCAGCGGCAGCAGCACGAACAGGCGCAGGCCGGGGCTGAGGACCAGCTTCAGGCCTTCGCGCAGGTATTGCGGGCCGGAGAGGACGGGGGCGGCGGGCATGAAGGTCTCCTGAGTGGTGGATGCGCGCGACCATACCGACTTCGCTGGCGCGGCGAAAGTTCAGCGGCCAGGTCGCTGCGATTCTGACGGCAATAGGCGGATTCTATCCGTCAAATTGGCAATGGATATTTCCGCTTCCTGGGCGGCCTGGATAGCCTTGCACGCAGTTCCTGTTTCGTGGGGCTCTCACCCTTCAAGCCTTCCCCTAGTGCTTCGAGAGTCCCTTTTTATCTGGCCTGCCGGCCCTGGCCGGCGAGGAGTTAGCGATGTCTGTCGTTCGTCACGCCCGCGTCATCATCCTGGGTTCCGGCCCCGCCGGTTACAGCGCTGCGGTCTATGCCGCGCGGGCCAACCTGAAGCCGCTGCTGATCACCGGCATCCAGGCTGGCGGTCAGCTGACCACCACCACCGAGGTGGACAACTGGCCGGGCGACCCGCATGGGCTGACCGGGCCGGCGCTGATGCAGCGCATGCAGGAGCATGCCGAGCGTTTCGAGACCGAGATCGTCTTCGACCACGTCAATGCCGTGGACCTGGCCGGAAAACCGTTCACCCTGGTCGGCGACAGCGCCACCTACACTTGCGACGCGCTGATCATCGCCACCGGCGCCAGTGCCCGTTACCTGGGCCTGCCCAGCGAGGAGGCGTTCATGGGCCGTGGCGTTTCGGCGTGTGCGACCTGCGATGGTTTCTTCTATCGTGGCCGCGAGGTGGCGGTGGTCGGCGGCGGCAATACTGCGGTGGAGGAGGCGCTGTACCTTGCCAATATCGCCAGCAAGGTCACGTTGATCCATCGGCGCAACGCCTTTCGCGCCGAGAAGATCCTGCAGAACAAGCTGCAGCAGCGCGTGGCCGAGGGCAGGATCGAGTTGCAGCTCGAAGCCGAGGTCGACGAAGTGCTGGGCGATGCCAGCGGCGTCACCGGCGTGCGCCTGAAGCAGTACGGTGGGGCTTATCGCGAGCTGAAGGTGGACGGCCTGTTCGTCGCCATCGGCCATACGCCCAATACCAGCCTGTTCGAAGGTCAGCTGGCGCTGAAGGATGGCTACCTGGTGGTCAATGGCGGGCGCGAGGGTAATGCCACCGCGACCAGCATCCCCGGCGTGTTCGCTGCTGGCGATGTGGCCGACTCGATCTATCGCCAGGCGATCACCTCGGCCGGTGCCGGCTGCATGGCGGCGCTGGATGTAGAGCGCTATCTAGAAGGGCTCTGAGTCCGATTGCGGCTGTAGGAGCGGCTGGGCTGTATTCCGCTTCAGCCGCGAAAGCGCTGATAAACGTTCCGGATTTCATCCGGGCTACGTGGCAGTGGGCGTGGGAAGGAGTTTCCCAGCATCGATCGAACTCCTGCACCTATGCAGCCGTAGCCGCGACTGCTAAAGCTCGCCGCTAAAGCGCCTCCCACTATCGGTGATTCAATCCGGCCAATGCCAGGCCGGCTCGTCCAGGATGCCCTGGCCGCGGATGCAGGTCTGGCCGAGCTGCTTGTCCAGCTCCAGGGTGTTGCATTCGGGGCTTTCCCTGAGCGTGGCGATCAGCCGGCTGGCGTGGGACACGACCCACACCTGAGTATTCCGAGAGGCAGCGATGATCAGGCGACCGAGTGCAGGCAGCAGGTCCGGGTGCAGGCTGGTTTCCGGTTCGTTGAGCACCATCAATGACGGTGGTCGCGGCGTGAGCAGGGCGGCCACCAGCAGCAGGTAGCGCAACGTGCCGTCGGACAGCTCGGCGGCGCTCAGGGGGCGCAACAGCCCCTGCTGATGCAGCTCGACGACGAAGCGTCCGCCGAGCTGGAAGTCGATATGCAGGCGGCTGCCGGGAAAGGCGTCTTCGATGGCGGCATCCAGCGCGGCGCGGTCGCCGTTTTCGCGGATGGTCTGCAGCGCGGCGGCGAGATCGCGGCCGTCGTGGTGCAGCACCGGTGTGCGCGTGCCGAGCTGCGGCTGGCGCGCCGGGGCCTCGGCATCGCTGCGAAAGTGATCGTAGAAGCGCCAGCGGCGGATGGTTTCACGCAGCTGGAACACCTCCGGGCAGTTCGGATCGTTGCCGATCTGGTCGAACAGGCTGTCGTAGTTCGGCACGTGCTGGGCCAGGACCTGCCAGTCGCGCCCCTCACGCAGCCTGACCATGGGTCCGGCGCGGTCCACCAGCAGCGAGGCCGGTCGATAACTGGCGCCGGCCCAGATGCACTCGCGCTTGATTTCCGGATCGAGGGAAAAGGCCGAGGTGCTCGGCTCGGGCAGGCCGAGGGCAATGGCATAGCCGAAATCATCACCGGCAAAACCCAGGCGCAGACCCATGGCGTTCTGCCGTGGGCCGCCCTGCACCGGAACATCTCCTTTGAGCATGCGTCGGGAAATTTTCTCCGGCCCGGCCCAGAAACTCGACTCCAGCCCACCTTTCGCGGGCCAGTGCGTTGACCACGCCGCCCTGGGCGGTTTCCGCCAGCAGGCGCAGAGCGCGGTAGAGATTGGATTTGCCGCTGCCGTTGGCCCCGGTGATCAGGTTGAGCCGGCCCAGCGGCAGGATCAGGCTGTTGATCGAGCGGTAATTGGCGACGGCGAGGGTATGCAGCACGGCGAAGTCATCCTGACGAGAAGATCAGCGGCCATGGCGTGGCGAAAAGGCCAGCCAGGCCAGCACGGGGTAGCACAGGTAATGCAGGCTGAATAGAAACAGGCCCATGGGGCTGGGCGTGTCCTGCAGGTATATCATGCCCAGTAAACCCAGATAGAGCAGCCCAAGTACGCCGCCATAGAGCAGGGTGAAGCGCCAGCGTTCGGCGTTGCTCGGCGCGCGCCCGGTTCTCCAGTGAAACACCAGCGCCAGGCCGGCTGCGATGGCCGCGGCGATCAGCAGGGTGGTGAACACGCCGCCCAGACGCACAAAGGTACGCAGCAGCAGGTTCAGCACGATGGCCGCGACCACCCCGGCAGCCGCGTAGTAGCGCAGGTACAGGCCCTGGTTCACAGGTTTTGCACCAGGCCAAAGCGTTTGCGCAGCACGCGTTCGAGCAGCGCCTTGGGCAGCAGGGTGGCGAGCAGCGGCAGGGCGCGGCTGCCATTGCCCAGGCGTAGCAGGCGCGGGCGTTTGTCGCGCTGTACGGCGGCCAGCAGTTGTGCGGCGAAGTCGCTGGCTGGCGTCGGGTTGTCCTGCGAGGCTTTGGCGCGAGCGCGGATGCCCTCACGCAGCGGCCACCAGGGCGAGTCCTGGCGGATCAGCGACTCGGCCTGCTGGCTGGCGCTGGCGCCGAAACTGGAAGCGATGGCGCCCGGCTGCACCTCCATCACCTCGATGGAGAAGGGCGCCAGCTCCATGCGCAGGGCATCGCTCAGGGCGTGTACTGCGGCCTTGGAGGCGCAATAGGCACCGGCGAAAGGCGTGACCAGCAGCGCCGACACGCTGCCGATATTGACCACCAGGCCGCGGCTGCGGCGCAGCAGCGGGAAGAATGCACGGGTGACGCCGACGATGGAAAAGACATTGGTTTCAAACTGCTTGCGCATGGCCTCCACGCCGCCGTCGAGCAGCGGGCCCATGGCGCCGTAGCCGGCGTTGTTGATCAGCACGTCGAGGCCGCCGATCTCGCTCTCCAGACGCTCGGCCAGGCGCTGCGCCGCATCGGCGTCGTTGACGTCGAGCGCCACGGAGTGAAAACCGGCCTCGGCCAGCGCTGCGAGGTCGCCGTCCTTGCGCGCGGTGGCCCATACGGCGTAGCCGGCGGCCTTGAATACATCGGCCAGGGCGCGGCCGATGCCGCTGGAACAACCGGTGATCAGGACGCTGGGCTGGGACATGGCGGGGTTCCTGGTTTGGCGATGGAGGTCAGGTTGTACATGGGATTGTAGGAGCGAGCTCTGCTCGCGAACGCGGTTAACGCGAGAAGCTTCGCGAGCAGAGCTCGCTCCTACGGATCATCGGACGAACTTGCCCTGCAGGCGCTCGGCGCGAAACTCCAGCGTAGCCGGGCGATAGCCGCTGCGTAGGTCAGGCAGCGGCATGCAGTCGCTCCAGCTGGCGTCCGGCAGCAGTTCACCGGGGCCGCTGTAGCGCGGCGATTCATACAGGCGCTGGGCCAGGTTGGTGGCATTGCCGGGGCGGTAGGCGGCGACTTCCCAGCGCAGTTCCAGCAGGGCGGCATCGCTGCCGTTCTTCAGGTCGATGGCCAGCGGGCGGTCGCCTGGGCAGCGCTGCGGGTCGTAGCTCAGGCGCAGTTCGAGATGGGCGAGGTAGCGTTCGTCGCGACTTTCCTGCCAGATCACCCAGGTGGCCACCAGGCCGAGACCGACCAGCGCGGCCATGGACACCGGCAGAGCCTTGGTCGGGTAGCGGATCAGCAGGATCAACCAGGTGATGACGAGTACGACACCGAACAGCATGAGGGCAGCCCTTTGCAAAGTCTGCGCTCATCCTACACAAGGTGTCAGGTCAGGGTAACCGCGTGGGCTGTCGCAGGGTGTGACAGCTGCCTTCGCCTGGCGGGAAGGGGAGGCGGGGAAAACAGAGCTTTCAATGCCGTGGGCGTCTTCTGCCCTCTCCCCCAATCCCTCTCCCATAAATGGGAGAGGGGAGCTCACTGCGTATGCCCCGGATGAACTTGCGCTTGAGCAGGTCGTCAGGCGCTTTGAGAGCTTCGCGGACAAGTCCGCTCCCACTACCTGAGTGCTGTCAGCCACCTGTGTAGGTCCTGGCACCCGTGGGAGCGGACTTGTCCGCGAACGAGAGTGGCTAGCTCGCGGCGCGCACGGTCACGGCATCGCTGCGACCATAGACGTCCTCCAGGCGCTCGATATCGTCCTCGCCCAGGTAAGTGCCGGACTGCACTTCGATGATCTCCAGCGGGATCTTGCCCGGGTTGGAGAGGCGGTGCACCGAGGTCATCGGGATGTAGGTGGACTGGTTCTCGGTGAGCAGGAACTCCTGGTCGTCGCAGGTCACCTTGGCGGTGCCGGACACCACGATCCAGTGCTCGGCACGGTGGTGGTGCATCTGCAAGGAGAGCTGCGCGCCGGGCTTGACGGTGATGTGCTTAACCTGGAAACGGCCGCCCATGTCCACCGAGTCGTACGAACCCCACGGGCGGTAGACCTCGCAGTGGTTCTGGGTCTCGCAGCGGCCCTGCTCGTCGAGCTTGCCGACCAGTTTCTTGACGTCCTGCACGCGGTCCTTGTGCGCCACCATCATGGCGTCCTTGGTTTCCACGACGACGATGTCGTCCAGGCCGAGTACCGAGACCAGCTTGCCGTTACCGTGGATCAGGCAGTTGCGGCTGTCCTCGACCACCACGTCGCCCTTGGTGACGTTGCCGGCCTCGTCCTTGTCGTGCACTTCCCAGATCGACGACCAACTGCCGACATCGTTCCAGCCGGCGGCCAGCGGTACCACGCAGGCGCGGCTGGTCTTTTCCATCACCGCGTAGTCGATGGAGTTGTCCGGGCAGCAAGCGAAGGTGGCCGGGTCGATGACGATCTGCGTGCCCTCGCGCTGGCTGCGTTCCAGCGCCAGCAGGCAGGTGTCGTAGATGTCCACGTCGTGATGCTTGAGCTCTTCGAGGAAGCGGCTGGCGCGGAACAGGAACATGCCGCTGTTCCAGTAGTAGTCGCCGCTCTTCACGTACTCGGTGGCACGTTTGGCATCGGGTTTCTCGACGAAATTGGCAACGCGTGCCACGCCATCGGGCAGGCTGCCGTCGGCCTGGCCGCGGATGTAGCCGTAGCCGGTTTCCGGGCGGTTGGCCGGTACGCCGAACAGCACCATCTCGCCTTTTTCCGCGGCCACGGTGGCCAGCGCCAGGGCCTGGCGGAAGGCCTGCTGATCGTCCAGCACGTGGTCGGCCGGCAGCACCAGCATCAGCTCGTCACGGCCCTCGGCGATCAGCTGCAGGGCGGCCATGGCCACGGCCGGCGCGGTATTGCGGCCGAAGGGTTCGAGCAGCAGCATCTGCGCCTGCTGGTCGATCTGTTCCAGCTGTTCGAGCACGATGAAACGGTGCTCCTGGTTGGACACCAGCACCGGCGGCCGCATGCCCTCGATGGAAAGGCGTTGCAGGGTCTGCTGGAACAGCGTCCGCTCACCGGTCAGGGCGAGAAACTGCTTGGGATACAGCTTGCGCGAAAGAGGCCAGAGTCGCGAGCCGCTGCCACCGGAAAGGATGATGGGGGTCATGGTTGTGTCTCTCCTGAACGATTGATCAAGTGGTTTGCCCGTGTCGTGTCGGTGCGACGTGTACCCGCCGTTTTCCTTGTTCTAGAAATCCATTCACTGCATCAACCGTCGATGGGGCGCTTGACCCACACCGGCGAAAACTTGCCCTGGCCACCGGTGACGAACAGGCTGACCACTTCGCCGCGTTCCAGGGTGACCGGCTTCAGGTCGGCGACCTTGCGCTCGCCGTCGAACAGCGCCAGGCCAACCTTGACCGGGTTGATCTCGCGGTCGCCACGACCGTCCGGCTTCACGTCGGCGACCACGGCAGTCTTGCCGTCAGCGGTCTTCACGCTCAGGGTGCTGTCGGTCAGGTTCTGTACGCGCAGCAGGGCTTTCTGGCGGCTGGTGAAGGGCGGCTCCTCGACCAGGCGCGGCTTGTCGCCGGTCTGGCTGACCAGGGTGTAGTAGTGCTCGGGTTCCAGGTCCACCGGCATCTGCGAGTTGCCGACCTGGGCCTGATAGCTGCCGGCCGGGAGGAACTTGAAGTCACTCGAACCCAGCGGCGAGATTTGCTTGAGCTGGGTCTGGCCGACGCTGACGTCGAGCTCGGCGCTGCTGGCGTTGTAGGCGCGGACGAAGGCCGAGCCCTTGGGCGCTTTGGGCCCATAGAGGGCGCCGTCATCGGCCTGTGCCTGGATCATGCCGAGGCCCAGAGCCAGGGCGCAGGCGCCCAGAGTGAAGCGGCGTAGAGTGGTTTTATTGGTCATCGGATAGTCCTCCTTGGGGGATGAATCAGTGACTGGCGGCAGCCAGCCCCTGGCGCTCGCCGCCGTCTTTAAGAGTGGCGAGCCATTGCGGGTCGAAATCGGTGAAGTCGCTGGCCATCGGCAGGTAGCGCTCGGGGAATTCCCAGATCACCAACTGCGGTGGGTTGTTCTCGAACTCCTCGCTCTGCAGGTACTTGAGCATCGGCACCAGCGGGCCGCCGCCTTCCTCGGCGTGGTTGGCCAGGTCGCGCTGCAGGTGCTGGCGCAGAGCGCCGGCGAAGTTCCAGGCCGGGTTGGCGCTGTAGCTGGTGCCGACCAGCGTCACCGGCAGGTCGTTGTCGCCGAACAGGTCGTCGCCGCCACCTTCGGCGGCATGGGTTTCGCGCTGCTGCAGGTGATCGGCCTGCGGCATCAGGCTTTCGAACAAGGGGGCCAGCGGCAGGAAGCGGGTCAGGTCGCCCTGGTGCGCGCGGGTTTCCACGGTCTCGGTGACGAACTGTTGCGGTTCACCACGCAGCTGGATGGCGCTGCGCACCACTTCGCTCAGCGCCTTGGCAGTGACGTCGGCGCCTTCCGGGGTCCAGTGGGTATCGGTGCGCAGGAACACCGGCGCCTCGTCCTTGGCCGCCTGCAGCGGTTCGAGCAAATCCGGCGCGGCGATCCCGGCATTGCGCACCGCACGGTGGAAGCGCGGGTACAGGCTGCGCTGAAGGGCGCTGGGACGATGGCTGCCGGTGTGCTCGGGGTACAGTCGGGTCTTGGCCGGGACAATGGCCAGCAGCAGCTGGATATCGCGCTCTTCCAGCTGGCGCTGCACGCCACGAATCAGGGCCAGGTTGTCGCGCATCTGGCGCTGGCCGTCGGCCACCGGGTCGAACTCTTCGTCCGAATACAGCCAGCCGTCCTCGCCGATCACCAGGCCGCTGCGGCCTTCCCCGAAGAGCAGGTATTCCGCGGCTGCCCAGAGGTTGATGCCGGCCTGCTTGAGCGGGAAGTTTTCGTCGTAGTGGCGCTCGACGCTCTTGGCCAGGCCGCCGTCGAGCACGCTCGGCTGCGCCGGCAGGTGGTAATCGGCGAGCTTGCTCAGGGCGAGCAGGCTGACCGGCAACAGCAGCAGGGCGAACAGCACGACATAGAGGGTCTTGATGGGGCGATTCATGCTTGGCCTCCGCTCAGAACTGGAAGTAGAGGAAGGGGGAGTAGCTCTGCGCCGAGAGCTTGAGCAGCGACACGCAGAACAGCACCAGCAGGGCGCCGCGCAGGGCCACCATGCGCAGGTCGATGGCCTGCAGGGCGACGCCGGCACTGGCCAGGGTCAGGCCCGGCTCATGGCCGCGGCTGGCGAGGAACTGGCGCGCGCCGTTGACCGCGATCACCACCCACGCCAGCGCCAGAGTCGCCATTTGCAGCCCGGTGATGCGCGCCTGCGTCAACTCGCTCAGGTGCCAGTCGCCGAAGGCGAACAGGGCGGCGTACATGCGCCCGGCCACCTCCAGGTTCTCGGCGCGGAAGATCACCCAGCCGAGCATCACCAGCAGCAGGGTGAAGGCCCATTTCAGCGGGTTGAACAGGGTCGGCGCAGCCTTCACGCCCATGGCCCGTTCGATGGCCAGCCACATGCCGTGCCAGGCGCCCCAGATCAGGAATGTCCAGTTGGCGCCGTGCCAGAAACCGCCCAGCAGCATGGTCAGGAACAGGTTGCGGTAGGTGTTGAAGGTGCCGTGGCGGTTGCCGCCCAGGGGCACGTAAAGGTAGTCGCGCAGCCAGGTGGACAGGCTGATGTGCCAGCGCCGCCAGAACTCGGTGATCGACTGGCTGATATACGGCTGGTTGAAGTTCTCCATGAAGCGGAAGCCCATCATCAGGCCCAGGCCAATGGCCATGTCGCTGTAGCCGGAGAAGTCGAAGTACAGCTGCGCGGTGTAGGCGATCATGCCCAGCCAGGCGTCGCCAGTACTGGGATTTTCCAGGGCGAAGCAGTGGTCCACCAGCGGCGCCAGGCTGTCGGCGATGAACACCTTCTTGACGAAACCCTGCATAAAGCGCGTGGCGCCTTCGCTGAACTTGTCGAGGCTGTGGGTACGGTCGGTGAACTGGTCGGCCAGGTCCTTGTAGCGCAGCACGGGGCCGGCGATCAGCTGCGGGAACAGGGCGATGAAGGCGGCGAAGTTGATCAGGTTGCGTGTCGGCTCGGTGTCGCGGCGGTACACGTCGATCAGGTAGCTGATCGACTGGAAGATATAGAAGGAAATACCGATCGGCAGGATCACCGAGGTGAGCACGAAGGGCTCCATCCCCATCGATTCGAGCATGGCGTTGATGTTGGCCACGCCGAAGTTGGCGTACTTGAAATAACCCAGTGTGGCCAGGTTGCCGACCACCCCGGCCACCACCCAGCGGCGCGCCGCCTGGGTGCCGGCATAGGCCTGAATGCGCAGGCCGAAGACGTAATTCCACAGCGTCACGGCGGCGAACAGCAGGAGGAAGTCCACCCGCCACCAGGCATAGAAGGTGTAGCTGCCGATCAGGATCAGCAGGTTGCGCCCGCGATTCGGGCACAGGTAGTACAGGCCGAGGAAGATCGGCAGGAACAGGAACAAAAAGACGTTGGATGAAAAGACCATCCGTGCTTCTCCGTGAACAGCCGGGGCAGCGCCCCCCTTTCCCCCCCGCGAGCGGAGGGTTTGTTTTTTCATGTCACCGCAAACCCGTAGGAGCGGATTCATCCGCGAAAATCGCGGCTAAAGCCGCTCCTGCGGTTTTTCGAACACCTGCGTCACCTCGCCACCCAGACGGAAGCTGTTGAACGGCCCCATCTCCTGGTTCATCTCGCGCGTCTGTTCGCTGCAGGCATAGAGGCTGCAGTAGGGCGCGAGCCAGGCGTACTTGAAATCCTTACGCAACTCGCTCATGTCCTGCTTGGCGCCGGTGCGCTGGGCGAAGGCGGACGGGTCGCGCGCGCCTTGCAGCACGCGTTCGGCCAGGCGCTGCAGGGCACCATGGTTCTCGCCGCGCAGGTCGACTTCGTTGGCCTCGGCGAACGCGGCGATCATCGCCAGCGGCGGCAGGGCGTAGTTGTGGTAGGCAAGGGCGCGCTGGCTGCGGCGCATCTCGTTGGCCAGGTAGCCTTGGTCATCGACCTGATTGGCGGCGATGCGGAATTGATCCACGGACCAGTCGAACAGATCGCGGCGATCATTGATCACCGCCACCGCCATCACCGACCAGGCAGCCCAGTAGCTGTGGTTGTTGATCTTGCGCAGCGGCAGGTCGCTCCACTCGCGCACCGTGTGGTCGGCCAGGCGGGTGAACCAGGCTTCGATGCGTGCGCTCTGCTGCGGGTAGGCCGCCAGCGGCTGCGACTCGGAGAACTTCAGGCGCAGCCAGGCGCCGGCCAGACTGCCTAGCGCCCATTTGCGCATCGACTTGCCGGTGTGGTTGAACTGCTCGGACTCCAGCGCATCGGCGCTGGCCCATTTGTCCAGCCATTCGATGGCGCATTCCAGCCGCTCCGGCTGGCCGGTGCGCATGTAGCCGGTGATCATCCGCCCGGCTTCCTTCTCCAGGCGGGTGATGTGCGCGGTCTGCTCGCGGAAGTTCTTCTCGGCCTTGCGGTTGAGCGTGGCGCGCGCGCTGTCTGAGCCCTGGTACTTGCTGGTGAACTGCAGCTCGCCGGTGTACGGCTGCGGCACTGTCGGGCAGGCCGGCGCCTTGCCCTCGCGTTGGCCCACGGGCGCGTAGTAGCCGGCTGGCGGCTGCAAGGCGGCGAAGGCCGGGCCGCTGAGCAGCAGCGCCATGAGGGTGAGGGGAGCGAGTCGTTTGGGCATGGTGGCCTCCTCAATTGCCCGCGACTTGCTGGCTGGCGCCGCTGGGGCGCTGGCACAGGCTGGCCTGGACCTTCAGGTCGTCGGCACTGTCCTCGGGCTTCTGGATTTCCAGGGCGAAGAAGTTCTGATCGCCCCAGCCCGGTTCGTCGCGCAGTTCCACGGCGAAGCGGCCGTCGGTATCGACGGTGTTGGGTTTCTCCAGCTTGATCTGCTCGCGGCGGCCATTGAGGTACCAGATGGTGGCGTCGACGCGCTTGACCGATGGATCGCTGAAGCGCAGGTCGAGTTGGTGGCGGTTGCCGCGCAGGGTCAGCAGCTTGTTCTCGCCGTTGACCAGCACCTCGTTGCTGCCCGGGCGCAGGCGCTTCTCGCTGGCGAGCAGCTCGGTCTGGCCACTGCAGCCGTTGTTCAGGGTGGCCATCAGCTGGCGGTGGATCTTGTCCGAGGCCAGGTCGTAGAGCGGCGAAAATTCCCAGATGAGGATCTTCGGCGGGTCGTTCTGGAACGACTCGCTGGCCAGGTATTCGAGCATCGCACCTTCCAGGCCGCCGCCGGGGAAGGCAGCGTTGAGCACGTCGGTGCCCAGGTACTGTTCGAGGAAGCCGCCGAAGTTGTAGTTCTTGCCGCTGTGGCTGGTGCCGATCAGGGTGATCTGCGGGCTGCTGTCGTCGCCGAACAGCGCGTCGCCATCGCTGGCGTCCTTCGGCTCGGTGACGAACTGATCGACGTACTGCACCGCATAGCCGGTGCCGCACAGCTGGCTGGCGACGTTCTGCATGGTGCCGGTCTTGCCCATCAGGCCGACGCGCTCGGTGACGAATTCCTTCTGCGCAATGTCCTCGAAGCCGGGGATGCGCTTGACCGTCTCGGCCACCAGGCGCGCGGTGCGCTCGGCGCCGTAGGGCGTCCAGTGCTGGTCGCGGCGGAAGTAGAACTCCTTGTCGCTGTCTTCGTCGGTCAGCGGGGTCAGGTCCGGTACCCAGATGCCCAGCTGTTCGAAGCGGGTCAGCGCCTGGCGGTAGTTTTGCAGCGCCTTGTCGTAGTCGAAACGCTGGTAGTCGGCCGGGCGCAGCTTGCTGCGATTGACCAGGCCGCGGGTCGGTTGATACACCACCACCAGCTCCACGCCGCGCTGCTTGAGGCCGTCGCGCAGCTCCTTGAGGCGCTGGTAGCCGACTTCGCTGGTGCCGAATTCGGTGCGCAGGTCCTCGACGCTGCGGAACAGCCAGCCCTCGTCGGCATCCATCAGGGTGACGAAGTTCTTCATGTAGTTGGTGGTGTAGCGGCTGGCATCGTGCGCAGCCGGGCACAGCGAGCAGCAGTCTTCCACCTGGTACTGCGGCGCCTGGCGCTCTTCGGCCTGCAGGCTGCCGGCGAAGGCGGTGCAGGTCACTGCCAGGGCCAGGGTGTTGAGTTTGGATACGCGCATTCTGGGGCCTCGTCAGTTGGTCATCTGCTCGGGATCGATCGGGTCGATCAGCACGGGCTGGCGCTGGCGCACCATGAGGTCGAGGATTTCGTCCTGTTTCTCGCCGAGGATGCCGGCGAGCTGGATGCCGCTGCTCTTGCGCGGCGCGAGCATCTTCACGCGGTACAGCTCGACCGACAGCGGCGAGTCGATGTTGATCGGGCTGGAGCCGTTGCCGGCCAGGGTGCCGCCGACGATGATCATCGAGATCTTGGTATCGAACGGGTCGAGGTCCAGGTCGCGGTCGGTGTCGGACAGATCCTTGATATGGCCGTACACGCCGGTCAGCTGGTTCATCGCCGAGAGGTTTTCGTAGAGGCGGATGTTCTCGCTGTTTCGAATGCGGATGCCATGGCGCTGGTTGCGCATGACCTGATTGCCCCACAGCAGGTTGTCGCCGCTCTCGTACAGGGTGATGCCGTCGGCATGGTTGCCGTGCACGCGGTTGTAAGCGATCAGGTTGTTCTCGCTGCTGCGGTCGATGACCACGCCGGAGAGCTTGTTGTCGTAGCTCTCGTTATTGATGATCCAGCTGTCGTTGACCTCGCGTGAAATGATGATGCCGTGCTTCTTCTTGGTACCGAACACGGTGTTCTCGGCGATAATCAGGCCGTGCGAGCGGTCATGCGGGTCGATGCCGTAGACGATGTTGTCGCGGTAGGTGTTGCCCTTGATCACCACGTTCTGCGCTTCATAGCAGTAGAAGCCGTACCAGTGGTCGACGAACTCGGAATCGATCAGCCAGCCGGTCGGCTCGTCGCGCTGCAGACGCGCGTGCATGTTCGGCGTGTACTGGGTGATCGATACGCCATAGGACTTGGAGTTGTCGTAGCCCAGGCTGGTCAGCACGCTGTTGGCGATATACAGCTCGCTGCCACCCCATGAGACCAGGAACGGGCGGAACTCCTTGCCATCGTCGCGCAGGGTGGCCGGGCCGTTATCGGCCTCGCGCCAGGCAGTGACGCGGGTGTCGGTGAGAAACATCAGGCCGTCGTTGACCAGGAACGAGCCGCGCTCCTGCGACAGACGCAATTCGCGGGTCGCCTTGCCGACATGCAGTGCCGCACCTTCGGCGACGACGATGGGCAGGCGAGCGATGTACACGCCCGGCTCCTGTTCGGCGAACTGGCTGTCGGGCAGCGCCTTGGCGAGGTCCTCGGCGGTGACCGTGCCACCTTCGATGAAGATCGCCTGGGGCATGCCCTGCTGGCGCTTGATCCACTCGCGCAGGCGTTCGTTGCCGCCGGTGAAGTCCTTCAATGCGTCCTGGCGCAACATGCGCCGCACCACCACCTGGCCTTTGGCCTGGGGAATCTTGGCCAGCACCGCCTCCTTGGTGTAGCCGGACAGGTCCGGCAGTTCGGGCGCCTCCATGTGCAGCTCTTGCGCCGGGGCGCTGCGTACGCGGTAGTCGAACTGGTGCTGCTCCGGGTTGGCCTGGGCCAGGGGCGCTGCGAGATACAGCGCGCCGAGCAGAATGGGTAGGGCTAAGCCGTTGGGTTGCATGGTCCGATCCCTCAGAAACGCCAGATGAAGTCGACGAAGGCGCGGTGCATCACCGAGTCGGTGCCGCTGCCGTAGGCGTCGCCCGGCAGGAACACGCCGGCGCGCAGGCGCACCAGGGCCGAACGATCATCCAGCTGTTCGGCGACGGTGGCGGGCAGCAGGCCCTGCTTGAAGTAGCGGGTCAGCACCAGGTCGACTTCCTGGCCGATGTCTTTCTCACCCGCCACCAGCGGCGCGGTGATGCCGCTGTCGCCGACGTCCTGATCGCCATCGACGCGCCAGAAACGGTGGTAGACGACGCTGGCGTCGTAGTCCTCGCCCAGTTGCCAGGAGCTGAACGCGCTGGCTACTTGCAGGTTGGAGAGTTCGCCGCGGAAGGCCTCGCCGTAGCGGTGCAGGCGCGATTCGACGCCGGTGAAGTTGGCGCGGTTGCTGTGCAGGCCGGTCTGCATGAACTGGCGCGACTCGCCTTCATCGCCACCGCCGCTGCCGCGGGCATAGGCGGCGCCGATCTTCCAGTTGTCGTCGAGGCTGTAGCGCAGGCCAAGGTCCATCGCCCAGGCGTCGACATCCTGGCTGCGCGAGCCGGTGGCGATGCGCTCGTTGCCGACCACTTCCTGCTGCAACTGATCGGTATCGCCCTGCAGCCAGGTCAACTGCGCCCAGTAGTTGAGGCGGTTGCGCGAATTGCGTTCGAAGAAGCCACCGTCGGCATGCAGGCCGAACCAGGTCAGGTCGCCGGTGTAGCGCTTGCTCAGCTCGTCGACGCGCTCGCCTGGATTGGCCAGGCGGCCGTCGTCACGGCTGTGATGCAGCTTGGCACCGATACGATGGCCGGGCGTCCACTGGTAGTCGAGGCCAGCGAAGAAGTGCTGGCGATCTTCGTCTTCGGGCGCCAGGTCATCGAGGTCGGTGCGGTAGTCGGAGAAACGCTCGGCAACGCCGACGGTGGCTTGCAGCAGGGTGGTGTCGAAGCGCCAGTTGACCGCTTCGATGTTGGTGTCCCACCAGCTGCCTTCGTCGCTACGCAGGCGCTGGCGTCCAACGCGCAGGTGCTCGCCGGGATACGCTGTGAGGCCGCTGTAGTCGACCCAGAACTCGCGCATGGCCAGGTAGCTCTTGTCCGGCTGGCGGGCGTCGCTGCGCTGCGTGCTGTCTTCGCCGTCGTCCTGCAATGGGTCGGTTTCGATGGTGTCGGTGGCGGTGACCGCCTGGCCCATGGCGAACGCGCTCCATTCGCCGCGCTCGCCGTAGGCCCAGGGGCGTACGTCCAGACCGATACCGCTGACATCCCCGCCGCTTCGGGTGCCGAGGTCGCGGTCGTCTTCCGATTGCGCGGTGATCTTCACATCCAGGCCGAAATTCTTCGGCGCATCCGCTGCCCAGGCAGTGCTGGCGGCCAGTAGGCAAGTACTCAGCCCAAGCTGGCTGACGATACGGTTTAGCTGCATGCGTGCATCCCTGTTCATGGCTGGCTGACCTGCAAGGCGGCCTGCTGCTGCAGGACGATGCCGCGGGCATCGCGCTCTTCACGCAGCAGGCGCTGGCCTTCGGCGAGCTGCGCCGGGGTCAGGCTCTCGGCCACCGTGTGCGCCAGCTCGAAGGTCGGCGGCGTGTTGCGCGGCAGGGCCAGTTGGCTGAAGACATAGGCGTTGACCGGGTTGGGCTTGACCCCGCGACCCTGGCTGTACATCTGTGCCAGGGCGAAGTCGGCACTGAGCTGACCGGCGCGGGCGGCGCTGAGCAGGTGGTCGAGCGCCTGCTGGGCGTAGACCTCGCCGAGGTAGCCGCGCAGGTAGATCTGCCCCAGGTAGTAGCTGGCGCTGGGTTCGCTGGGCGCGGCCTTGCGCAGGTGTTCCTCGGCCTTCTTCGGCTGCTGCGGGAGCAGCTTGCCTTCGTAGTACAGGCGTCCGAGCAACAGTTCGGCGCGTGGCAGGGCGGCTTCGCGACCCTTTTCCAGATAGCCGAGCAGGGTGTCGATATCGCCTTGTCCCGGGTAGTCGTAGAGCAGACGCGCCAGGCTGACCCAGGCGGCCGGGTAGTTCGGCGCGATGGCCTCGAGCAGGTCCTGCGCCTGCTGCGGTTGCGGCTGGCCCAGCTCGGGGTCGCTAAGTACCTGCGCCACGGACTCGACCTGATTGGGTGACACGCTGCCGGCGCGGTAGCCCGCCAGCAGTTGGTCGATCAGCACCTGGCGGTCGTCTTCGCGGTTCTGCTTCTGGTACACGGTGGCCAGCTCGGCGTAGCAGGCGTCGTTGCTGGCCAGGCGCGCCTGGCAGATACGCTCGATCTCGCCCAGGTGCTGGTCGTAGGTGCCATCGGTGCGATACAGAAGAATCTGCGCCAGCTCTGCCTGTGGCAGGCCCTGCTGGCGCCAGTCTTGGATACGTTGCGCGAGGTTCATGGCGGGAAAGTCCTGTGGGTAGAACAGGTAGAGTTCGGTCAGAGGCAGCAGCGCGCTTGGCTCGTGGGCTTGGGCTGCGCTCTCCAGCAGTTCGGCGGCCTCCTGGCGCTCGGCCAGAGTGCTGCCGGGCTTGCGCGCCAGCAGCTTGCCAAGGCGCGCCTTGGCACGCGGCGAGCCGTCCAGGGCCTGGCGGTAGATGCGCTCGGCCTCGTCCAGGTCCTGGGTCTGGCCGTTCGCCGCGTAGATGTCGGCCAGGCCGATCTGCGAGTCGCTGTAGCCCATCTCGGCGAGCTGGCGGAAATGCCATTCGGCAGTCTGCTGATCGCCGCTCTGCAGGGCTTCGCGGGCCAGGCGCTCATCCGGCAGACCGGCGCAGCCGGCCAGCGTGGCGCTGACGGCGAGGCCGAGCAGGGCGGCAGGGCGAAGAAGGGGCATGCTCACGGCTGAACCTCCTCAGCGCCCGGCGGCTACGGCGCGGTCGACCAGGCCGCCGAAGGACGGGCCACGGTCGATGACCACGTCCACCGGCTGGCCGGCGAGGCTGGCCGGCAGGGTTTCCTGCGGCTTGATCACCACGCGGATGTCCGAACTCAGGCCACCGTCGTGCAGCGCGCTGCTGACGATCTCGCCATGGCGCGCCTGGTCTTCGCCCGCCACCTTGAAGGTCACTGGTGTGCCGGGGCGCGCCTGCTCCAGGTTGCGGTAGGAGAAGCTGGCCGCGACGGTGGCCACACCATCCTGCGGCACCAGCTCGAAGATCACGTCGCCCTTGCTGGCGAACTGGCCGTCGGCCACCAGTTGGCGGGAGATCTTGCAGTTGCACGGGCTGGTCAGGGTGCCCTGCATCTCGCGGGCGAACAGCGCTTCGATCTGGCTCGGTTCGAGCTGGTCTTCGCCCAGGTGGCCCTTGAGCATTTCCAGCATGCTGGTGGTGAAGGTGGCGATCGGTGCGCCCTTTTCCACGATGCCGTCGGGTTGCGCCAGGCTCTGCACGCTGCCTTCACGCGGCATGGTGACCTGCAGCGCCGGCAGGCTGATCTGCGCCGACTTCGCGTGGGTGACGAAGTACAGACCGTAGATCGACTTGCCGATGTAGCCGAACGCGGCCAGGCCGATGACGAAGATCGCGGCGCTGAAGGTCACGGCGCGCAGGCGACCGAACATGCCCATGCCACCGCCGGAACCGTTCTTGCGTGCTTTGGTGAAATTGTCGCGCTGGAGGATGTGCAGCACCTCGCCGACGTTGACCAGTTCACCGGCCAGGTGGCTGCTGATCAGGTGGCGCAACGCTGCGGCTTCACGCGCACCGAGGCCCTGGAAATGGCAGCCTACGCGGTTATGTTCCGGTTGTACCGAGCTGACCTGAAACTCGACGTCCAGACCTAGCACCAGGCTGTCGAGCTGGAACTGCAGCTGGCCGCGGTGGAAGTCCCCGACCTTGTGCGTGGCGTTTTCGCTGGTGAAGCTGAAGCCGCCGGCAGAGACATCCTGCAGGCGTGCATCGATGCGTTCGCGCTGGGCATTGGTGTAGCGCAGGCGCCCTGGCAGCTTGACGCGGGCGTGCTGGCGCTGGGCCTCGGACTCATGGACGACGTTGAGATTGGCGACGGAGTTCATGGTGGCTAATTCCTATTCGAGTAGGGTCATACCAGCGCCAGCAGCGCGGCGATAAAGACAGAGGCAGCAGAAAAAGTCATGGCACGCGACGACCAGCTGTTGAACCAGTTGGCGAAGCTGGACAAGCCGCGGTTGAGCTTGGTGTTCTGGCGCGTCCAGGACTGTTGGTCGAGGCGGAAGAACACGTAGATCTTCACCATGGCCCCGACGATCTGGTTGTAATAGAGCAGCGCCGGGTAGGCCGGGCCGATGCGGTGCCCGGAGAGCATCAGCAGCAGGGTCAGGATCAGCCGCGTAGTACCGATCCACAGCAGGTAGATCAGCAGGTACATCACGCTGTACTTGATGCTGGCGATGATCGCCACGCACAGCCCCAGCAGGCAGGTCCACATCGACACGCGCTGGTCGAACAGCACCAGGGTGGTGAAGGCGCCGAGGCGGCTCATGCCCAGACGCAGGGCGCGCGAGTTCTGCCGCAGGTTGTTGCCGTACCAGCGGAACATCAGCTTGCGGCTGGCCTTGATGAAGCTCTTCTCTGGCGGATGCTCGACCGTGTTGATGGCGGCGTCCGGCACGTAGAAGGTGTCGTAGCCCAGGCGCATCAGGCTGTACCAGCTCGACTTGTCGTCACCGGTGAGGAACTGGAAGCGGCCCAGGCGCCAGTGCTCCAGGTGGTCGGCTTCGACATCGCGGATGAACTCTGGGTCGGTCACCACGCTGGCGCGGAACACCGACATGCGCCCGGTCATGGTCAGCACGCGCTTGCTAAGCGCCATCGAGCACATGTTGAGGTGGCGCTGGGCGAAGCGCAGCTTGTGCCATTCGCTCATCAGGTAGCTGCCGCGTACCTCGCAGAACTCGTTGGTGGTCAGCCCGCCGACATTGGGGAAGAGCTTGAACCAGGGCACGCATTTACGGACCACTTCAGGTTCGAGCACGGTGTCGCCGTCAATCACCGCCACCACCGCATCGCGGTCCGGCATCTGTCGGGAAATGGCGCGGAAGCCATGAGCAAGGCCATCACGCTTGCCGGTGCCGGGAATGCGCACGATGTCCAAGGTGACATGTGCCGGCGGCTCGGCCTGGGCCCAGAGGTTCTTGATCAGCAACTCGTCGGAGAGCTCGACGATCGAACACACCACGGTGGTCGGGTAGCCGCAGTCGATGGCTTCGCGAATCACCGAGCGGTAGACCATGGCGGTGGTCAGCGCCTCGATGCGGAAACTGGTGACCAGCAGGAACACATGAGAGGGGTCGGCGTCCTTGCCGAGTTTTGTAACCTTGCGGCGATACCAGGGGTAGACCAGGTAGAGGAACAGGCAGCCGCGCACGAAGTGCATGGCGCCCATGGAATAGCGCCAGATGCCGACGATACCAATGAGCAGGAGGAAGTCCCGCGACTCGGGGTCGAACACCGTGCGTGGCAGAGCCAGTGCCAGGAGCATCAGCAGGCTGAGATAGAGCATCCAGCCGCTGGCTTGGTTGAGGCCGTTCTTGAGCTTGTCCATATGCGTCTCCGAGTACCTGCACGCTCGGGGCGTGCAGGTACGCTCGGCCTTTACCAGCAGATGCCTTCGGCCACGCCGTTGCTGGCGTTGGGCATGAAACCGACCAGGTCGATCACCCGCTTGCCGCTCGGCGCCTGCTCCGCCAGCTTGGCGAAACGCTCGTCGCTGTTGCCCAGGACGATGATGTCGGCCTTCGCCACCACGTCGTCCAGGTCACTGTTGAGCAGCGAGGACACGTGCGGGATCTTCGACTCGATGTAGTCCTTGTTGGCGCCGTGTACGCGGGCGTACTCGACGTTGCGGTCGTAGATGCTCAGGTCGAAGCCCTTGCCGATGAGCATTTCCGCCAGCTCCACCTGCGGGCTCTCACGCAGGTCATCGGTGCCGGCCTTGAAGCTCAGGCCGAGCAGGGCGACCTTGCGCGAGTCCTGGCTGGCGATGATGTCGAAGGCTTTCTGCACCTGGGCAGCGTTGCTGCGCATCAGCGAGCCGATCAGCGGGGCTTCCACGTCCAGGCTGCTGGCGCGGTAGTTCAGCGCGCGCACATCCTTGGGCAGGCAGGAGCCGCCGAAGGCGAAGCCGGGCTTCATGTAGTACTTGGAGAGGTTCAGCTTGTGATCCTGGCAGACCACGTCCATCACCTCGCGACCGTCGACGCCGACTGCCTTGGCGATGTTGCCGATCTCGTTGGCGAAGGTGACCTTGGCCGCATGCCAGACGTTGCAGGTGTACTTGATCATCTCGGCGACTTCGATGTCCTTGCGGATGATCGGGGCGTCGAGTTCGCTGTAGATGCTTTCCAGCAGATCGCCGGAGGCCTTGTCCAGCTCACCGATGACGGTCATCGGCGGGAAGTCGTAGTCCTTGATTGCGGTGCTCTCACGCAGGAACTCGGGGTTCACCGCCAGGCCGAAGTCGACCCCTGCCTTCTTGCCCGAGCAATCCTCGAGAATCGGCAGCACCACGTTCTTGGCCGTGCCCGGCAGCACGGTGCTGCGCACCACCACGGTGTGGCGCTCGTTCTTGTCGCGCATGGCCATGCCGATCTCGCGGCACACGCCTTCGATGTAGTTCAGCTCCAGGTCGCCGTTCTTCTTGCTCGGCGTGCCGACGCAGATGAACGATACATCGCTCTCCAGAACGGCAGTGGCAACATCGGTGGTGCCACGCAGGCGGCCTTGGCGCAGACCCTGTTGCAGCAGTTCTTCCAGACCTGGTTCGACGATGGGAGATTTGCCGTTGTTGATCAGGTCGATCTTGTGCGCGGAGATGTCCACGCCAATCACGTCGTGACCCCGTGCCGACAAACAGCCGGCACAAACGGCACCTACATAACCCAAACCGAAGATACTGATTCGCATGGTATTCACCTCGTCCGTTCGATGCAGTTTCAAATACTGGCCTTTTGGCCAAAACTAGTCCGTGAACTTGCTTTTAATGGCGAGCAAGTTCATTCAGGCATAAGTAGAGGGTGGCGCCGGAGTTGGCACCAAGTGCGGGCCGTTATATATAACAGTGGCCCTTTGGTATTGTTGTCTCTGCCTCGCGTGAGGCCTCTAGTTCAGTGCTGTGGCGGGTTGTGCTATCTCCCTTGGAACTGCATAAACTTTTCTCGGGGTGAAACGCTCCGGCGAAAATCAATCCGCTATCTGGCAGTCTCGGTTGTTGAAAAGTTATGTATTGAAATGTGTTACGGGCTGTATGAGTGGCGGCTCTTTGGGATAGTTCCTACCGTTCGTCCTGAACCTGAACAGGAGCTGAACGAATTTTTTGATCGCAATATAGTGGCAACTTGCAAAATGCACGATGGCAAGCAGCGAGTTAACTAACGCGAAACTATCCGATAACTAAGCGACGCAATAAGTTCTGCGCGAAGTGCGGCCGCGCTGAAACTGTGATGCCAAAGAGTTTTTTCAGAGGTAAACGCAGCGACTAAGGAATTTTTCTTGGGCGCTGCGCTCGGCGCCCAGCGAGGCGGCCGCCCCACGGGGAACAAGCGGGAAGGAGGGAATTGCCCAGCGCAGCGGCCAAACCCATGCAGCAACCGATGAGCGGCGCATGGGTTTGTGCCGTTCGGTGATCAGTCCTGCGGCTGGTCGCGCAGGAAAACCAGGCTGTCGGCCTTGGAATGTTCGGCCGAGTAACGGTAGCCCTGATAGTCGAAGTCCTTCAGGCCTTCGGGGTTGGTCAGGCGTTCCTTGATCACGTAGCGGGCCATCATGCCGCGGGCCTTCTTGGCATAGAAGCTGATGATCTTGTACTGACCGTTCTTCAGGTCCTTGAACTCGGTGTCGATGATGCGAGCGTTCAAGGCCTTGCGCTTGACCGCGCCGAAGTATTCGTTGGACGCCAGGTTGAGCAGCACGTCGTCGCCCTGGGCGGCCAGCGCTTCGTTGAGCCAGCCGCCGATGCGCTCGCCCCAGAAGGCATACAGATCCTTGCCGCGGCCGTTGACCAACTTGGTGCCCATCTCCAGGCGATAGGCCTGCATCAGATCCAGCGGGCGCAGCACGCCGTACAGGCCGGAGAGCATGCGCAGGTGAGTCTGGGCGAAGGCGAAATCGTCCTCGGAAAAATCCTCGGCATTGAGCCCGGTATAGACGTCGCCCTTGAATGCGAGCAGCGCCTGCTTGGCGTTGGAGGGGTTGAATGGCCGCTCCCAACTGCCGAAACGCGCGGCGTTGAGGCCCGCGAGCTTGTCCGACAGGCCCATCAGTTCGGCGATTTGCGCCGGGCTGAAGTCGCGCAGCTGCTCAATCAGTTCCTGGGCGTGGTCAAGGTGTTCGGGTTGGGTGAAGTGCGGTGTGGCGGGCGGTGTCTCGTAATCGAGGGTCTTGGCCGGTGAAATCACCATCAGCATGAGCTAGGTCTCCAGAAAGCGTGACGGCGATTCTAGAGGGCAGGGATCGGCAAGGCCACCTATCGGGGCGATTGAGAAGAGCCGATCACTGCTTTGGTTGGAGCGAGCTCTGCTCGCGAATGAACCGATACCGCCCCTGGGAAGGCAGAACATTCATGGCTAAGCGAAAGGGCGCTACACCTGAATGGCGCGGCGTGCTGCAAGAGAGGGCGGGTAAGCGAAGCGGGCGACAGCCGGTAGGACTTCCGACTGTAACGGGGCGCTGGCGGCACGCCAAGCGTTATCTGTCGCGTGTGCAAATAAACCCGCATGCCGAGAAAAAAACGTTTTTCTGTCATGTGAATTGGAGTAATAAAAAAGCAAGACCGCCGAAACCTGCAGACAGGTGGCGGCCATTGGCCCTCACCTTGCTTGCCACCTTTCGGCCCCGATCTGAAAAATCGGCGGTCTCTGTCCGGCGCAGCACCGCCCTGGTATTGCGTCGCCTGGCTACTACAAGAAGGTGACCGAGTATGGATGACCACGGACGCTCCAAGCCCACCGCTCCAACCCTCTACGCCCTCGACACCAATGTTCTGATCCACGATCCCAACGCCTTGCTCAACTTCGAAGAACACCACGTCGCCATCCCGATGACGGTGTTGGAGGAACTCGACAAACTGAAGTCCGGCAAACACGGCGTCGCCGCCGAATGTCGCCAGGCCATCCGCCTGATCGACCAGATTCTCGCCGGCGCCGAACCCGAAGACGTCGAATATGGCGTACCGATCCAGCGCGGCAAGAGCGGCCCCTGCGGGCGCCTTTCCATCCTTATGAGCAAGAGCGCGGCGCCGGTCACTTGGCTGCCGGAAACCCTCAACGACAACAAGATCATCAACCAGTTGGTGGAGCTGAAGTCACGCAACCCGGGCCTGTCCGTGGTGCTGGTGACCAAGGACATCAACATGCGTCTGAAGGCGCGCGCCTGCGGCATCGACGCCGAGGACTACCACACCGACCAATTGGTTGATGACGTCTCGCTGCTGTCGAAGGGGTATCACGACATGCCCGGCTCGTTCTGGGACCGCGTGAGCAAGGTCGACACCCGTCAGGACCACGGCCGCACCTGGCATCGCGTGCAGCTCACCGACAACCTGCCGGCCGTGCACATCAACGAGTTCATCCTCGATGAGCAGGGCTTCGTGGGCTGGATTAAGGCGATCAAGGGCGACGAGCTGGTGATCCTCGACATGCACCAGGAGCCGCTTCTGCACCAGGAAGCCTGGGGCCTGAAACCGCGCGACATCCACCAGGCGCTGGCGCTGTTCGCCCTGCTCGACCCGGACATTCACCTGGTCAACCTGTCCGGCGCTGCCGGTTCCGGCAAGACCATCCTGGCGCTGGCTGCGGCCATCGAGCAGACCATGGTCAGCAAGCGCTACCGGAGGATCATCGCCACCCGTAGCGTGCAGGGGCTGGATCAGGAAATCGGTTTTCTGCCCGGCACCGAGGCGGAGAAGATGGAGCCCTGGCTCGGCGCCATTACCGACAACCTCGAAGCGCTGCACATGGAGGACGAGAGCACCCACGGCAGCGTCGACTACATCCTGCAGAAGGTGCCGCTGCAATTTAAGTCGCTCAACTACATCCGTGGGCGCAGCTTCCAGCAGAGCCTGATACTCATTGACGAGTGTCAGAACCTCACCCCGCACCAGATGAAGACCATCATCACCCGTGCCGGCAGCGGCTCGAAGGTGGTCTGTCTGGGGAACCTGGCGCAGATCGACACACCGTATCTGTCAGCGCCCAGCTCGGGCCTGACCTACCTCACCGAACGCTTCAAGGACTTCCCGCACGGCGTTCATATCACCCTGCAAGGCGTACCGCGCTCGGTTCTCGCGGAATACGCGGAAAGTCATATGTAGTGCTCCTGGCTCCCCTCTCCCGCTTGCGGGGCGTAAGCGGAAATAGCGAAGCACTGCTTCGCCCGCTGAAGCGCCCTTAGCTCTGCGAAGGGCTGGGGCGCAGGGTGGGGGTTGGGGGAGAGGGGCGATAGTGCACCAATATCTCGACGCCCCTGCTCGCAAGAGCCGGGGCGTTTTTTTGTCGGTATCAACGCGGTAATCCTGTGGAAGCGGCTTCAGCCGCGATGATCGCGGATGAATCCGCTCCTACAGTTGTGTCGCCGAATGTAGTCAGTAGCCCGGCTGAAATCCGGGGATTTTTGCCGCCTTGGCCCCGGATTTCATCCGGGCTACGAATTCCTGACCTGCAGGTTTACAATCGGCCGATTCCCGCCAGGAGCTTTCCCGTGCTGACCCACCTCGATTCCCAAGGCCGCGCGCATATGGTCGACGTCACCGACAAGGCGACTACCTTCCGTGAAGCCACCGCCGAAGCACGCGTGCGCATGCTCCCCGCCACCCTGCAGATGATCGTTGCCGGTGAGCATCCCAAGGGCGATGTGTTCGCCGTAGCGCGTATCGCCGGCATCCAGGCGGCGAAGAAAACCAGCGATCTGATTCCGTTGTGTCACCCGCTGATGCTCACTGGCGTCAAGGTCGAGCTGAGCGCCGAAGGCGATGACTGCGTCCATATCACCGCACGCTGCAAACTGTCCGGGCAAACCGGTGTCGAGATGGAAGCACTGACTGCCGCCAGCGTCGCCGCGCTGACCCTCTATGACATGTGCAAGGCCGTGGATCGCGGCATGGTCATCGAGCAGGTACGCCTGCTGGAAAAGCTCGGCGGCAAGAGCGGTCACTACAAGCTGGAGGAGCAAGCATGATCCGCGTGCAGTATTTCGCCCGCTACCGTGAGGCCCTGGGCCGTGACGACGAACAACTCAGCGGCGACTTCGCCACCCTCGACGATTTGCGTCTGCACTTGGTCGCCCGCGGCGGCGAATGGGAGGTGCTAGGTGAGCAGAACCTGATGTGTGCACGTAATCAGGAGCTGTGCAGCCTCGACGAGCCGCTGGCCGAAGGCGATGAGGTGGCCTTCTTCCCCACCGTCACCGGCGGTTGATACGGCTGTAGGAGCGGCCGGGCGGCGTTCCGCTTCAGCCGCGATGATGAACCGCTCCGCGTAGGGTGGGCTTCAGCCCACCAAACCGACTCTGAAAACGCCTCATCAAACGAGACCCCGCATGACCATCCGCGTCCAAGCCCAGCCCTTCGACCCCGGTACCGAGCTCAACGCCCTGCATGCTGCCAACCTCGGCATCGGAGCGGTGGTCACCTTCGTCGGCTACGTGCGTGACTTCAATGATGGGCGCGAAGTGGGCGGCATGTTCCTCGAGCATTTTCCCGGCATGACCGAAAAGGCCCTGGCCAAGATCGCCGATGAAGCGCATGAGCGCTGGCCGCTGCTGGGCATCGAGATCATCCACCGCGTCGGTCGGCTGGAGCCGGGCGAGCCCATCGTCTTCGTCGGCACCAGCAGCGCCCATCGCCAGGCCGCGTTCGACGCCTGCAATTTCGTCATGGATTACCTGAAGACCCGCGCCCCGTTCTGGAAGAAGGAAGACACCAGCGAAGGCCCGCGCTGGGTCGAAGGCCGCTGCAGCGACCAGAGCGCCGCCGAGCGCTGGAAGCATTAGGGAGTCATGGGGCTGTTACCTGAGCCGCCTTCGGCGTGGCGCCATCAACCGCCCGGTGGGTTACGCGGCGCACGGCCTTCATCTGTGTCTTGAAGACCATCATTCAGCGCCGCTGACCCACCCTACGAGTGACCGCGCGCTGAACCGTAGGGTGGGTTAGCCGCTTGGTAAGTCTGTTGAGCGAATCGCAGTGTCTGCTGCGGCGTAACCCACCATTGCGCAACGCCTTCAACCGCCCGGTGGGTTACGCGGCGCACGGCCTTCATCTGTGTCTTGAAGACCGTCATTCAGCGCCGCTAACCCACCCTACGAGTGACCGCGCGCTGAACCGTAGGGTGGGTTGGCCGCCTGGTAGGTCTGTTGAGCGAATCGCAATGCCTGCTGCGGCGTAACCCACCATTGGCGCAACGCCATCTACTGTCTGGTAGGGTTGCGCGGCGCGCGAGCAGCATCTGCATCGAACGTCCCCCCGAGCGCTGCACGCCTACGCCAACGCCAGATGCACCCGCAACGCAATCGGCACCAGCATCACCAGCACACCCAGGCCTAGTACCAGCACGCCCCATTCGTGTTCGCGAAAGTTGAAGCCGACCCCCAGCATCAGGAATCCGCCGATCAGCAGCACCAGCATCAGGTCGTAGTGGTCCATCGTTCTTCTCCGCTTTGCCGTCCTGTATACAGCCTAGCCCCTTCGTCTGGCTTGGGGCTGACCTGAGGCAATGAATGGCTGACTCGATTGGCGACAAAAGACGTCTCGATCGGTCGCTGTCTGGCGTCATGGCCTGCTCCATACTGTGCGCAGTCATCGTCAAGGATCGTCCATGCGCCTGTTTCCCTCCCTTCTGCTCGCCGGTCTGCTGGCTGCCGCGCCGCTGGCCGCTGCCGAGCGAAGTTTCACCATCCTGCACAGCAATGACTGGCAGTCGCGCCTGCTCGGTTTCGGCCCGAACAACGAATACAGCCCGGCGACGGTGAACGATGACGGTACCGTTGGCGGTGTCGCGCGCCTGGCCACCTTGTTGAACGAGCGCCGCGCGGCAGCCGGGGATGAACCTCTGCTGCTGCTCGATGGCGGCGACTTCACCATGGGCACGCTGTTTCACACCATCGCTCGCGAGATGGGCAGCGAACTGCGCCTGATGACCGATCTGGGCTACGACGCCGCGGTGATCGGCAACCACGAATTCGATTTCCGTCCGGCAGGCCTCGCCGCGATGATCAGCTCCGCGCACAAGGCCAAGGGCGATGCGCTGCTGCCGCTGCTGTCGAGCAACATGCGCTTCGATCCGGCGAGCAAGGCCGACGACAGCCTCGAGGCGCATGCCGAGGCCGGGCGCATCCTGCCTTACACGCTGATCGAGCGTGGTGGCATCCGCTTCGGCCTGTTCGGTCTGCTCGGTACCGACGCCGTGGCGGTCAGTCCGATGATCAAGCCGGTGACCTTCGCCGACCCGGTGGCCACCGCCCGGGAAACCGTGGCCAAGCTTCGCGAGGAGGGCGCCGAAGTGGTCATCCTGCTCTCGCACATGGGCGTCACCCAGCAGGCCGATGCCAGTTGGCGCGGCGAGGAGGTGGAGCTGGTCGAGCAGGTGCCGGGCATCGATATCGTCGTCGGCGGCCACTCCCATGTGGCGCTGCCGCAGCCGGTATTGGTCAACGGACATACCCCGGTGGTGCAGGCCGGTTCGGAAATCCAGTACCTCGGCGAACTGCGCATGACCATCGGCGATGATGGCGTGCCGCGTGTGCGCGACTACCGCCTGCATCCGGTCAACGACAGCATCGTCGGCGATGCGACCATCACCGCCAAGGTGGAGGACTTCAAGCAGGTGGTCAGCGAGCGCATGCTGGCGCCCAAGGGCTATCGGTTCGACCAGGCGCTGGCCAAGGTCGACCAGAGCCTGGGCCGCGATTTCAGCGACCATACCCTGGCCAACCTGGTGACCGATGCCCTGCGTCAAGCGGTGGACGCCGACCTGGCCTTCACCGGCAACGGCACCATCCGCGATGATCTGATAAAGGGCCGCAACGGTGTGCAGGATGTCTCCGACCTGTTCCGCATCGCGCCGCTGGGCATCGGCCATTTCGGCGACGAACCCGGCTACCCGATGATCAAGGCCTACGTCAGCGCCCGTGAAATCAAGTCGCTGCTGGAGGTGCTGCTGCTCGCCTATCAGTTGCGCGACAGCCAGAGCTATTACCCGCGGGTCTCCGGCGTGCGCTTTACCTACAACCCCTGGCGCGTGCCGTTCGACCGCGTCAGCCGGATCGAGATTGGTGACCCGGTCAGGGGTTACCGCGACCTGGATCTGAACGACACGCGCCTCTACAGCATCGGCGCCACCAGCTACGTCGGCAGCTTCACCTGGCTGGTGCCGGACCTGACCAAGGGCCTGCTCGACGTGGTCCCCAAGGATGCCGAGGGCAAGCCGCTACCGCGTATCGAAGATGCCATCGTCGACCAGGACCCGGAAACCGAAGGTGTGCAGGAACTCAAGGAATGGCAGGCGCTGCTCGACCATATCCGCAGCCTGCCGGATCTCGACGGCGACGGCCTAGCCGACATTCCTACCACCGGCATCGCTGCCGAAGTACGCATGATTCGCGTGCCGAGCCTGCATCCGGCCGAGATGTTCCGCCTCGCCGGGCCGCTGCAGTGGGGCACCAGTACGGTGATCCTGGTTTGCGGCTTGCTGATTCTCTGGCTGCTGAGTCGCCCGCTGCGGCGACGGTATTGAGTGTCCAGCGCGTGCTGCGTGCCGACTCCGGTACGCAGCGCGCCTTTGCTCATCCGCCGCGATCTTGCCAAGCCTGGCCTGCCTCCGTATGGTGCATAGCCGCCTGCTTCGGAAGCTATGCAATGATCGCTCAGCACTGCCCGCACGCTGACCGTGCTCAACCGGGCCGTTCCCGTTCGGATAACACTGGCGCCGCAATCGCCTTATGAACGCACTCCAACACTCGCGCCCGCTGGCGCTGTTCGGCCTGTTGCTGGCCAACCTCTGCTGGTCCGGTAATGCGCTGGTGGCGCGTGCCTTCGCCGGTGAAATCGCGCCGTTCACCCTGTCGTTCTGGCGCTGGTGCCTGGCTCTGGCGCTGCTGCTGCCTTTCGTCGCCATGCCGCTATGGCGTCACCGCGTGGCCGTGGGCAATGCCGGCTGGCGCCTGCTGGTGCTTGGCGGCCTGGGCATCGCCGGCTACAACTCGCTGCTCTACAGCGCCGCGCAGACCACGGCGGCGATCAATATCTCGCTGGTCAACACCTGCCTGCCGCTGGTGACCTTCATCGGTGCGGGGCTGTTGCTCAATGAATGGCCGGCGCGCCGTGCCTGGTGGGGCATGCTGGTGGCCGTGGCGGGCTTGGCCGTGCTGATCAGCCAGGGGCAATGGAGCCGCCTGGCCAGCCTGTCGTTCAACCAGGGCGACCTGATCATGCTGCTGGCCGTGGTCGACTGGGCGCTGTACTCGCTGCTGCTGCGGCGCTGGTCGGCATATCTGCAGCCGATTCCGCCGCTGGCCTTGCTCGGCGTGTTCATTCTGCTCGGCGTGCCGCTGATCCTGCCTTTCTATCTCTATGAACTGAGCCAGGGCGCACACCTGACGCTCAATACCGCCAATCTCTCGGCCATCGTCTACACGGCGGTGTTCGCCTCGCTGGTGGCCTACCTGGCGTGGAACCATGGCATCCGCGTGATCGGCGCGGCCAGGGCGGCGCTGACCAACTACGTGATGCCGGTTTTCACCGCGTTGCTGGGCTGGGTGCTGTTGAATGAGAGCCTGCAGCTCTACCACTGGCTGGGCGCCACGATGATCTTCGGTGGCCTGCTGCTGGCCACGCGGCCAGGCAAAAGCGCCTGAAAATACCCGCCGATTAGCGTAACGCCGTTCTCATAAGGTCGCGCGCGCTTAGCTCCCCTCTCCCATTTATGGGAGAGGGGTTGGGGGAGAGGGCGGAAAAACGCCGTAAGTCTGGTCTGCCGGCCACCCCCGTCGAACGTGGCTCGGGGTTGAGGAATGCTAGTTCTTTCACTCCGGCTTCATCATCACCAAGGCTTCGCCGCCCTTGCGATCGTGCATCAGGATGAACGCCTGCCCTGCGATCATCATCTTCACCGGTACCCTACGCGGCACTGTGGTACCGGCGTTGACCGCGGCGGCGGTCAGCAGCTGGCGGGTCAGCGTGTCGTCCTGCTGCGTCTCGCTGGTCACCACGCATTCATGGCTGACCTTCACCTGCATGCTCAGGCTCTTGTCCGCGTTGAAGCCGATGGTGGCGAAGCCCATGTCGGTCATTTCGGTGATGCCATACTCCCGCGCCACGCGATGCGCCTCGGCAAAGCTCGGCGCCGTCTGCAGGCAGATGTCGCGAAAGGCCTGCACCACCGGCGAGGTAACCGGCACCGGTGGCTGCGAACCCAGGTTGGCGCAAGCGCCGAGAAGGCCAAAGCTGACAAGCAAGGCGAACTTTTTCATCACATCTTCCTTAATGAAGAGTCGTTCAGGGTTGCTGGCAAAGATCATGCCCCAGCAGCTTCGAGGCCAGGCCCTTGGCAAGGTAGGTCTCCACCACGCGGCCATCGCCGCAGTCGGTCTTGTGGCCGATGGCGATACTGATGGAAAGCACAACGAATAGCGCCAGGCCGATATTCTGGATGGGCGTCATGACAGGGCTCGTTTGGTCAACAAGTGGGGCAGGATGAAGAGGTGGGCAGGGGATGGCAAGTGCCAACCCCACCGTCGGCACCTCCAGTGATGCAGGGATGTGACCGTTACGGCAGGGTGATCGACAGGCTACTAAGCGCGACCTGGGCGATAAGCATCCAGACAACCGCGCTGATGATGCCCAGCACGCTGTAGCCGACAACGATGCCTATCGCGATCTGCTTCCACAGCCCGGCGAAGCGGTTGGGTTCGTTGCGATAATGCGTCGGCATATCACGCTCCGCCCGCAGATCGTCGAAGTCGTCTCTCGCTCTCAAGGTCTTCTCCTGGTTCATGGGCCAGCGCGCGGCGGCGCTGCAGCCTGCTGGAGGTGGATTTTCCGGGATCGTTCGACAGCCCCGCAAGCACCGTCCGAGCGATTGAGCGGTGAACCGCAGGCTCGGAAGCGAGTGATTGGGCGCGTCGCCAGCGGCGAAGCCTAACCGCTTGATAAAACGTAAATTTATCGTTGATCTGGGGTTGACAGCAGTGGGCGAGACGCGGACAATGCGCGCCGTTGGCTACATAGCTCAGTCGGTTAGAGCGCAGCATTCATAATGCTGATGTCCCAGGTTCAAGTCCCGGTGTAGCCACCATATATTTCAAGGGGTTAGCGCAAGCTAGCCCCTTTTTATTTGGGCCGGTGTCCCCGAACTGTCCCTTTCTTGTCCCAGCCTACGACTGTCCTGATAAGCGATCTGGTATTGCATCCATGCTGTCGCATATCTCCTCAAGAAGCTCAGAGAATGCACTCATAGCGGTCACCACTTTTTGGTACTCAGAAAGGCTAGCTGAGCATGCATCGCTGAGAGGAAACGGTTCCAGCACCCCCATCGTATAGCTCACACCTTTCTTGGTCGGATGATCTACAAGTAGGTACCCGCCGCACGGTTGTTTCACGGTCTCTTGCCAGGGCTCAATTGAACGAACTGCACGCATGATTTGCCCGACCATAAGTCTAGGCGCAAATGAGTGAACAGATAGGTCGCGGAAATTGCGACTAAGCTTTCGATAAGCCGAATCATTCATCGTATCCAGAGCAGCCAGAAACACATTAAATCGTGTCCAGCGCTGACCAAGGTGAATGACCTGTTTTCTACGATCAGAGCGCCGAAGCCCTTGTCCGGGCCTCAAGCGATCTTGGTCAAGGCGATCAACATAGCCTGGCTCTACAAGACGGTTGGCCTGATGTAACAGTGTCTCGGTAAGAAGCATCAGGCGATCACTGACTGCGCTAGGTTGATGCATGCAGAAGAAAGCTAGTGGCTCAACGAAGTGATGCAGCAGCTGCCCTCTATCTTCATCTGTCTCATATGACTCCACAACGGCATTCCAAGCGCACCAATCATGCAGATGCATCCCCCACGAATTTACCGTATTGATAGTTTCCTGAATCTCAGCAGCTGCCCCCCAAGACCAGGCAAGGTTCCCATTAGCTGCCCTTGCACGCTCCGCTGCCTCGTAGCCCACCAAGCTCGGGAACCAGGAAACATTCGCAATAAGCTGCTCGTAAAAGCGCTCCATGGCTTCAGTGGTGAGGTTTCGCCATGAAATCCAGCCTTCACTATTAGCGAAATTCTCCTCCGGCTGACCAGACGAGCTGGTGGAGCGTTCAGTCATGACGTAATCAACATTGCAGTTCAAAGAAGGCTTAACTCTGTCGTGCTTTCCGACTAACCGCAAGAATCCGCCCATGGAAAAAAGCGGAGAAGATCGTTACGAACTGGTTCAACAGTCTCAAGACGTCTCAAGCAAAACCAGAGTGTGATAGCGAAGTAATCCGATAATTCCCCACCCCAAAAACAACAAAACCCCGCTTTCGCGGGGTTCTGTTTATGCGCTACCTACAACGATCAAACGTTAAAGCGGAAGTGCATCACGTCGCCGTCCTTGACGATGTAGTCCTTGCCTTCCAGGCGCCATTTGCCGGCTTCCTTGGCGCCGGCTTCGCCCTTGTAGGCGATGAAGTCGTCGTAGGCGACCACTTCGGCGCGGATAAAGCCTTTCTCGAAGTCGGTGTGGATCACGGCGGCAGCCTGCGGGGCGGTGGCGCCTATGCGCACGGTCCAGGCGCGTACTTCCTTCACGCCAGCGGTGAAGTAGGTCTGCAGGTTGAGCAGCGAGTAACCGGCGCGGATCACGCGGTTCAGGCCCGGTTCTTCCATGCCCATGGTTTCGAGGAACATCTGCATCTCTTCCAGATCGTCCAGCTCGGCGATCTCGGCTTCGATCTTGTTGCACACCGGCACGACGATGGCGCCTTCTTCCTTGGCGATGGCGTTGACCACGTCGAGGTGCGGGTTGTTCTCGAAGCCGTCTTCGGCGACGTTGGCGATGTACATCACCGGCTTGGTGGTGAGCAGGTGGAAGGTCCTGGCCAGGCGCTTCTCGTCGTCACCCAGGTCTTTCAGCAGGCTGCGCGCCGGCTTGCCTTCGGTGAGGTGGGGGATGAGCTTTTCCAGCAGGGCTTTCTGCGCCACGGATTCCTTGTCGCCACCCTTGGCGGTACGGGCAACGCGCTGCAGTTGCTTCTCGCAGCTGTCGAGGTCGGCCATGATCAGTTCGAGGTCGATGATCTCGATATCGCGTTTAGGGTCGACGCTGTTGGCGACGTGAATGACGTTCTCGTCTTCGAAGCAGCGCACGACGTGGGCGATGGCGTCGGTCTCGCGGATGTTGGCGAGGAACTTGTTGCCCAGGCCTTCACCTTTCGACGCGCCCGCAACCAGGCCGGCGATGTCGACGAATTCCATGGTGGTGGGGATGACCTTCTCGGGCTTGACGATCTCGGCCAGGGCATCCAGGCGCGGGTCGGGCATCGGCACGATGCCGCTGTTCGGCTCGATGGTGCAGAAGGGGAAGTTCTCTGCGGCGATGCCGGATTTGGTGAGGGCGTTGAACAGGGTGGACTTGCCGACGTTGGGCAGGCCGACGATGCCGCAATTGAATCCCATGGTGTGTCCCTCGGGGAAAGGTGGTTACTTAGTGGCCTTCTGGCTATGCAGTTTGCGCATGGCCACGGTCCAGTCGCCGGCGAGTATTTCCGGCAGGACGTCCAAGGCGAAGTCGATGCTCTTGTCGAGCAGTTCCTGTTCGCTGCGTGGGGCGCGTCCGAGCACGTAGCCGGAAACCAGGCTGGCGTGCCCCGGGTGGCCGATGCCGAGCCGCAGGCGATGGAAGTTATTCTGGTTGCCGAGCTGGGCGATGATGTCGCGCAACCCGTTGTGCCCGCCGTGGCCGCCGCCCTGTTTGAGCTTGGCGACGCCGGGTGGCATGTCGAGTTCGTCGTGGGCCACCAGGATCTCTTCGGGCTTGAGCTTGAAGAAATTGGCCAATGCCGCCACGGACTGGCCGCTGCGGTTCATGTAGGTGGTGGGGATGAGCAGACGAACTTCGCGCCCCTGGTGATTGAATTTGCCCACCAGGCCGAAATATTTGCGATCTACGGAGAGGTTGACGCGCTGGCTCTCGGCCACGCGCTCAACGAAAAGGGCCCCTGCATTGTGCCGGGTCTGGTCGTATTCGGGGCCGGGGTTACCCAGGCCAACGATCAGTTGTACGGCAGTCATACAGGAGCCCTTTCGAGAACATGGCCCGGCGTGATCGCATGCCGGGCCAGCTACTGACGATTACTCGGCAGCGCCTTCGCCGGCAGCTTCTTCACGAACGCGCGGCAGGTGGATGCTGGCTACCGGCAGGTCGCTGCCGTGGGCCAGAGCAACCAGCTCAACGCCTTTCGGCAGCTTGATGTCGGACAGGTGAACGGTCTGGTCAACAGCGACCTTGGCCATGTCGACTTCGATAAATTCCGGCAGGTCTTTCGGCAGGCAGGAAACTTCGACTTCGTTCAGGGCGTGCAGGACTTCGCCGCCGCCTTGCTTGACGCCAACGGAGGTGGCTTCGTTGATGAAGTGCAGCGGTACGTGGGCGGTCAGTTTCTGGCCGGCAACCACGCGAACGAAGTCAGCGTGCAGAACGAAGCCTTTGGCCGGGTGGCGCTGCAGGGCTTTGATCAGGACGCTTTCTTTGGTGCCGGCAACGTCCAGGGTCAGAACGTGGCTGAAGGCAGCTTCGTTTTCCAGCAGCTTGGCCAGGTCTTTGGCCAGCAGGCTGATGGAGGCGGGGGCTTTGTCGCCGCCGTAGATCACGGCAGGCACCATGGACACGTTACGACGCAGGCGGCGGCTCGCACCTTTCCCCAGGTCGGAACGCACTTCGGCATTCAGGGCAAATTCAACAGTCATTTCACTTCTCCAAAATAACCAAACCGCCTTGTGGCTTGCGACCAGCCTCGGGCGGTAGGGCAAAAAGCCCCGCACGAGGCGGGGCAGTGTGATCTGGCCAGTTCCGCTTAGCGGAACATGGCGCTGATCGATTCTTCGTTGCTGATGCGGCGGACCGCTTCGGCGACGACCGGGGCGATGTCGAGCTGGCGAATACGCGAGCAGGACTGCGCCGCAGCGGACAGCGGAATGGTGTTGGTGACCACCAGCTCGTCCAGGACGGAATTCTCGATGTTCTCGATGGCGCGGCCGGACAGCACCGGGTGGGTGCAGTAGGCGTAGACCTTGGCGGCGCCGCGCTCTTTCAGCGCCTTGGCGGCATGGCACAGGGTACCGGCGGTGTCGACCATGTCGTCGACCAGGATGCAGGTACGGCCGTCGACGTCACCGATGATGTGCATCACTTCGGACTGGTTGGCCTTCTCGCGACGCTTGTCGATGATCGCCAGGTCGACGCCCAGGCTCTTGGCCACGGCGCGGGCACGAACGACGCCGCCGATATCGGGGGAGACGATCATCAGGTTGTCGAAGCGCTGGTCTTCAATGTCGTCGACCAGGACCGGGGAACCGTAGATGTTGTCTACCGGAATGTCGAAGAAGCCCTGGATCTGGTCAGCGTGCAGGTCGACGGTCAGCACGCGGTCGATACCGACCACGGTGAGCATGTCGGCAACCACTTTGGCGCTGATCGCCACGCGAGCGGAACGCGGACGGCGATCCTGGCGGGCGTAACCGAAGTAGGGGATAACCGCAGTGATGCGGGTGGCCGAGGAACGACGGAAGGCGTCGGCCATCACTACCAGTTCCATCAGGTTATCGTTGGTGGGTGCACAGGTCGGCTGAATCAGGAAGACGTCCTTACCGCGGACGTTCTCGTTGATTTCGATCATGACTTCGCCGTCGGAGAATTTACCGACCGAAGCATCGCCGAGGGGAATGTGCAGCTGACGAACGATCCGTCGCGCCAGATCGGGGTTTGCGTTCCCCGTGAAGACCATCATCTTGGACACGCGCAGTACCTGCCGGCTGGGGTATACCTGGATGGGTATGGAAAATGGCAGGGGCGGCTGGATTCGAACCAACGCATGCCAGGATCAAAACCTGGTGCCTTACCGCTTGGCGACGCCCCTATATTCTGTGTCGAATGCTGCTTGAATCGGTTTGCGATGCCTCCCGAGGGAGGTTATGGCAGGGGCGGCTGGATTCGAACCAACGCATGCCAGGATCAAAACCTGGTGCCTTACCGCTTGGCGACGCCCCTGTATCGTATAACCGAATGCTGAGCATTCACTTCTTGGCCAATGCTTGGAGCTTGCGGTGCAACATCGAGATGTTGCGACCTTGAGCGACAAAGCTCGGCAGAGTGCCTGGAAGTTGGCGGGCGACTTTATCAGCATCGTCCCGATTTGGGAAGCTCCCAAATACGCAAGCTCCAGTGCCGGTCAATCTAGCTGAAACAAATTTGTTCAACAAGATCAAAGCGTTACGAACTTCAGGGTAACGCTTCTCTACAACCGGCTGGCAGTCGTTTCGACCACCCCCCGCAAGAAGGCTGCGAACTTTAATGGGCGGCGTATCCCGTGTCAACTCGGGCGAGCCGAAAACTTCTGCTGTGCTTACAAAGACTTGCGGCGCGGCGACGAGGAACCAGGGTTCCTCGAGTTCCACTGGCGTCAGACGTTCGCCAACGCCTTCGGCGAAGGCGGCGCGGCCGCGCACGAAAACCGGTACGTCGGCGCCCAGCGCCAGGCCGATTTCGGCCAGGCGATCTTCGCCCAGTTCGGTGCGCCACAGGTAGTCGAGGCCGACCAGGGTGGTCGCGGCATCCGAACTGCCGCCGCCGATACCGCCGCCCAGGGGCAGGCGCTTGTCCAGCCAGATATCGGCGCCGAGTGCGGTGCCTGAAGCTTCCTGCAGGCGCCTGGCGGCACGCACGATCAGGTTGCTGTCATGCGGCACGCCTTCGATGGGGGTGTGCAGGTGGATTTCGCCATCCTGGCGCACGCTGAAGCCGAGCTCGTCGCCGTGGTCGAGAAACTGGAACAGGGTCTGCAGCTCGTGATAGCCGTCGGCGCGGCGGCCGAGGATGTGCAGCATCAGGTTGAGCTTGGCCGGGGCGGGCAGGATCAGTTCGGCGTGGGTGGGGATGGAGGTGCTGGTCATGGGGTGCGCTGAAGAGTCGTCTTAGGTGCTTGTCTCCCCTATCCCGCTTGCGGGAGAGGGGCCGGGGGAGAGGGGCGGCAAATCACCCTCTCCCCGGCGCTCTCCCATAAATGGGAGAGGGAGTGGTCCGCGGAAGTAGTTGGCCGCGTGGCCTATCCACCGGCTGCGTGCTATGGGAGGCGCTGGACAAGCCGTCGCGGCTGAAGCCCCTCCCACAGTATGTACCGCTGGCTTACTGGCCGAGCTGGCGCGGCTGCCAATCCTTGATCACCAGAGTCACTTCCAGGTCCTGGCCGTAGAGTTTCATGCGCTCCGGCAGGGCGTAGCCGTTCTGCTCGGTATAGCGCTGGTATTCCACACGCCAGCCGTCCTGCTCCAGTTGCGCCAGGTGGCTTGCGCCATCGAGGGTGATGCGGCTGCGGCTCTCCGGGGCGGGCAGGCCGCGAATCCACCAGAGCAGGTTGGACACTGGCAGATCCAGACGCAGTTGCTCGCGCAGCAGAGCTTCCGGCGATTCGGCGCGGAAGCGGCCACGGTTGGACACTTCCAGCAGGATGTCGCCCGGGCGCCCGGTCAGGCGCGCGGCGCCACCGCCCAGCGGGCCGGACAGGCGAATGTCGTAGTAATCCTGGCGCTGCAACCAGAACAGCGTGGCGCTGCCGGAATCCTGCGGGGCGCGGATGCCGATCTTGCCGTTGATCTGCCAGCCATCGAGCTGGGCGATCTGCTGCTTGTGAGCCTTCCACTGGGCCGGGTCGCCCTGGCCTTGCAGCGCTTCGTGCGAGGTGAGGCCGGCGCAACCGGCGAGCAGGGCGAGGAGGCTGAATACGAGTAGGTGACGAATCATCAAAGAGTCTCGGAGCCGGTCAGGCGCAACAGGGTGTCACGCAGGATGGGACTGTCCGGCGCTGCACTCAGTGCATCGCGCCAGACGCTGCGGGCTTCACGCTGCTTGCCCTGGGCCCAGAGGACTTCGCCGAGGTGGGCAGCGACTTCGTGGTCGGGGAATTTCTCCAGGGCCTGGCGCAGCAGACGTTCGGCCTCGTCGAGATTGCCCAGGCGATAGTTGACCCAGCCGAGGCTGTCGAGAATCGCCGGGTCGTCCGGGTTGAGCTGGTGGGCCTTGGCGATCAGCTCGCGCGCTTCTTCGTAGCGCGTGGTGCGGTCGGCCAGGGTGTAGCCAAGGGCGTTGAGGGCCATGGCATGCTCCGGCTCGCGCTGGATGATGTAGCGCAGATCGGTTTCCAGCTGGCCTAGGTCATCGCGTTTTTCCGCCAGCATGGCGCGGGTGTAAAGCAGGTTGAGGTCGTTGGGGTATTGCTCCAGCCCATCGTTGATGACCTTCCAGGCCGGCTCGACCTGGCCGCTGTTGCTCAGGCCTTCGGCCTCGATCAGGTACAGCTGAATGGCGTAGTCCGGCTGGGCATCGCGGGCCTGGGCCAGACGTGCGCTGGCTTCTTCGCCGCGCTGTTGGGTGAACAGCAGCTCGGCCTGGCGTTGCTGGGCCGGCAGGTAGTCATTGCTCGGGCCGACCAGGCTGTATTCCTGCAGCGCGCTGTCGGCGTCGTCCAGCGCCTCGTAGGCGCGGCCGAGGTTGTAGTGCGCGGCATCGACATGGCTGCGGCGCTCGACCAGCTCTTCCAGGTAGACGATGGCCTCTTCCCAGGCTTCGGCCTCCAGGCACACCAGTGCCATGGAGAAGCGCAGGTCGTCGTCGTTGGGATTTTCCTGCACCAGTTTGGCGAACTCGCCCTTGGCGTCATCGAGGCGGTCCTGTTCGACCAGCAGGCGCGCGTAGGTCAGGCGCAGGCGCTTGTCGTCGGGGTTCTTGCGAATGCCTTTTTGCAGCAGCGGCAGGGCTTCGTCGCCCCGGCCGAGGCTTTGCAGCAGGCGTGCGCGCAGCAGGATCGGCGAGACCTCATTGGTGCTCGCTGCGCTGTCCTCGAGCAGCTCCAGAGCTTCTTCGGCGCGGCCGTCCTGTTGCAGGAGGATGGCCTTGCCGAACAGCAGCTGGCTGTTGTCCGGGTTCTTGCTCAGCAGGCGGTCGAAGCCTTGCAGCAGGCCGGCGCGGGTATCCGGGTCGGTTTCTGCGGCGGACAGCGCGAGGAAGTCGAAATGGGTATCGCCCTGGCGCTGCAGCACCTGCTCCATATAGGTCATGGATTCGTCGTAGCGGCCGGCGCGGGCCAGCTGCACGGCGGCGGCGCGCTGCGCATCGATGTTGCCTGGTGCGTTGCCGGCCCAGATCAGCGCGCTGTCCAGCGCGGCTTGTTCGGCGCCGAGGTATTCGGCGATGCGGAAGGCGCGCTCGGCAACGCCGGCATCGCCGGTGATCTGCGCCTGCTGCACGTAGTTGCCAAGGGCGATGTCGAAGCGGTTGCGCTGCCCGGCCAGCTCGGCGGTGAGCAGGGCGAGCAGGCTTTCCTGGCTGAACGAGCCGTACTCGCTGGGTTCCAGTTGGGTGGCCTGGTCGGCTTCCTGCACCGGTGGCGTGCCGTCCGGCTCGCTGGGGGCGAAGGTTTGGCAGCCGCTGAGGAAGGCGAATGCGGTGAGCAACGCGAGGGGTCTGTTCATAGTGCCTTGTCGTGCGTTATTCCGGGGCGAGGGCCGTACCGGCTCGTGCCCTGCGACGTTCGGGGCATCATGACACAAGCCTTGGAGCAAGCCCACTGGCCAGGACGATGCGGCGAACCGTCTATTGGGACAATAGGTCGCAGGAGTTGTTCTCTCGGGGGCGAAGTAGGACAATTGCCGGCTCCCGTATTGCCCCTCAGCGACCCTGCATGGCCTTTATCGCCCTCGGTATCAACCACAAGACCGCCTCGGTAGAGGTGCGCGAGCGCGTTGCCTTCACCCCTGAGCAACTGGTCGAGGCGCTGCAGCAGCTGTGCCGGCTGACGCCCAGCCGCGAGGCGGCGATCCTCTCTACCTGCAACCGCAGCGAGCTGTACCTGGAGCAGGACCAGCTCAGCGGCGACGAAGTGCTGCAGTGGCTGGCCGATTACCACCGTCTGAGCATCGACGAACTTCGCGCCTGCGCCTATGTGCACAGCGATGACGACGCAGTGCGCCACATGATGCGCGTGGCCTGCGGGCTGGACTCGATGGTGCTCGGCGAGCCGCAGATTCTCGGCCAGCTCAAGTCGGCCTACGCCGTAGCGCGCGAGGCCGGCACCGTCGGCCCGCTGCTCGGGCGTCTGTTCCAGGCCACCTTCAGCACCGCCAAGACCGTACGCACCGACACCGCCATCGGCGAGAACCCGGTTTCCGTGGCCTTCGCTGCGGTGAGCCTGGCCAAGCAGATCTTCGCCGACCTGCACCGAAGCCAGGCGCTGCTGATCGGCGCTGGCGAGACCATCAGCCTGGTCGCGCGCCACCTGCACGATCAGGGCATCAAGCGTATCGTCGTCGCCAACCGCACCCTGGAACGTGCCAGCCAGTTGGCCGAGCAGTTCGGCGCCCACGCCGTGCTGCTCTCGGACATTCCCGACGAATTGGCGCACAGCGACATCGTCATCAGTTCCACGGCCAGCCAGTTGCCGATCCTCGGCAAGGGCGCGGTGGAAAGTGCGCTGAAAAAGCGCAAGCACAAGCCGATCTTCATGGTCGACATCGCCGTGCCGCGCGATATCGAACCGCAGGTGGGCGAGCTGGATGACGTCTACCTCTATACCGTCGATGACCTGCACGAGGTCATCGAGGAAAACCTCAAGAGCCGCCAGGGCGCGGCCCAGGCCGCCGAGGAACTGGTCGCTGCCGGCACCGACGATTTCATGCAGCGCCTGCGTGAACTGGCCGCGGTCGACGTGCTCAAGGCCTACCGTCAGCAGGCCGAGCGCCTGCGTGACGAGGAACTGGCCAAGGCCCAGCGCATGCTGGTCAACGGCAGCAATCCCGAGGACGTGCTGGCGCAACTGGCGCGCGGCCTGACCAACAAGCTGCTGCACGCGCCCAGCGTGCGCATGAAGAAACTTACCGCCGAGGGGCGCGTCGACGCGCTCAGCCTGGCTCAGGAATTGTTCGCCCTCGACGAGAGCGCGCCGCAGGACAAAGGTCTGCAATGAAAGCGTCACTGTTGAACAAGCTGGACAACCTCAGCGACCGCTTCGAGGAACTGACGGCGCTGCTCGGCGATGCCGAGGTGATTTCCAAGCAAACGCAATTTCGCGCCTATTCCAAGGAATACGCAGAGATCGAGCCGGTGATCGCCACCTTCCGCGAGCTGCGCAAAGTGCAGAGCGACCTCGAAGGCGCCCAGGCGCTGCTCAAGGACAGCGATCCGGATCTGCGTGAGATGGCTGAGCTGGAAGTGGATCAGGCCAAGGAGGCGCTGGTCGGCCTGGAAGACAAGCTGCAGCGCATGCTGCTGCCCAAGGACCCCAACGACAGCCGCAACGTCTACCTGGAGGTGCGCGCCGGCACTGGCGGCGACGAGGCGGCGATCTTCTCCGGCGATCTGTTCCGCATGTACTCGCGCTACGCCGAGAAGCAGGGCTGGCGCGTCGAGGTGCTGTCGGCCAACGAGGGCGAGCACGGTGGCTTCAAGGAAGTGATCGCCCGCGTCGAGGGCGAGAATGTCTACGCCAAGCTCAAGTTCGAGTCCGGCGCCCATCGCGTGCAGCGCGTGCCGGAAACCGAATCGCAGGGCCGCATCCATACCTCCGCCTGCACCGTGGCGGTGCTGCCGGAGCCGGATGAGCAGGCCGCCATCGAGATCAACCCGGCCGACCTGCGCGTGGATACCTACCGCAGTTCCGGTGCCGGTGGTCAGCACGTCAACACCACCGACTCGGCGATCCGCATCACCCACATTCCCACCGGCACTGTGGTCGAATGCCAGGAGGAGCGCTCGCAGCACAAGAACCGCGCCAAGGCTATGGCCTGGCTGGCGGCCAAGCTGCAGGACCAGCAGGAAGCGGCGGCGCACAAGGAAATCTCCGAGACGCGCAAGCTGCTGGTCGGCTCGGGCGATCGCTCCGAGCGCATCCGCACCTACAACTTCCCGCAGGGACGGGTGACCGACCACCGCATCAACCTGACCCTGTATTCGCTGAACGAGGTGATCGCCGGCGGCGTGGAGGCGGTGATCGAGCCCTTGCTGGCCGAGTACCAGGCTGACCAGCTGGCGGCGCTGGGCGACTAACCACAGCGGCAAGCTGCAAGCCACAAGCCGCAAGTTGAATGCGGGCCATCTTGTAGCTTGAAGCTGGCAGCTTGAGGCTTAAAAGTGATGGCCACCATCGAAACCCTGCTCGACACCGCTGACCTGCCCGACTCGCCCACGCCGCGGCTGGACGCCGAGCTGCTGCTGGCCGCCGCGCTAAACAAGCCGCGCAGCTACCTGCGTACCTGGCCGGAGCGCGAGCTGGAGGCCGATCAACTGGCGCTGTTCCACGCGAATCTGCAGCGCCGTCGCCAGGGCGAGCCGGTGGCCTATATTCTCGGTCATCAGGGCTTCTGGAGCCTGGACCTGGAAGTGGCGCCGCACACCCTGATCCCACGCCCGGACACCGAGCTGCTGGTGGAAACCGCGCTCGATCTGCTGCCGGCCACGCCACTGCTGGTGCTGGACCTCGGCACCGGCACCGGCGCCATTGCTCTGGCCCTGGCCCGCGAGCGTCCGGCCTGGCAGGTGACCGGCGTGGATCGCATCGAGGAGGCCGTGGCGCTGGCCGAACGCAATCGTCAGCGCCTCGGGCTGGGCAATGCCGGTTTCCTGCTCAGCCACTGGTTTTCCGCGCTGGCCGGGCGGCGTTATGGTCTGATCCTGAGCAACCCGCCCTATATCCGCGCCGACGACCAGCACCTCGCGCAGGGCGACGTGCGCTTCGAGCCAAGTAGCGCGCTGGTGGCCGGTCGCGATGGGCTGGACGATATTCGTGCGATCATCCAGGCCGCGCCCGAGTACCTGCTAGCGGGCGGCTGGTTGTTGCTGGAGCACGGTTTCGACCAGGCCGAGGACGTGCGCGGCCTGCTCGCCGATGGCGGTTTCGTCGAGGTACACAGCCGGCGTGACCTGGCAGGCCTCGAGCGCATCAGTTTGGGACGTTTCGACCGTGAGTGATCAGATGCTGAGCGATGACGAGCTGCTGCGCTATAGCCGGCAGATTCTGCTGAAACAGATCGATGTGGAAGGCCAGCTGCGCTTGAAACAGGGCCGCGTGCTGATCGTCGGCATGGGCGGGCTTGGCTCGCCGGTCGCGCTGTACCTGGCCGCCGCCGGGGTCGGTGAATTGCACCTGGCCGACTTCGACACGGTGGACCTGACCAACCTGCAACGGCAGATCGCCCACGACACCGCCAGCATTGGCCAGGCCAAGGTCGACTCGGCCATGGCGCGCCTGGCCGCGCTCAACCCGCAGATCAGCCTGGTGCCGCATCGCCAGGCGCTGGATGCCGATTCCTTGGCCGCTGCCGTAAGCGCCGTCGACGTGGTGCTGGACTGCTCGGACAATTTCACTACGCGCGAGGCGGTCAATGCCGCTTGCGTTGCAGCCGGCAAGCCGCTGGTGTCCGGTGCGGCGATCCGCCTGGAAGGCCAGTTGTCGGTGTTCGATCCGCGCAATGCGGCCAGCCCCTGCTATCACTGCCTGTACGGCCACGGCAGCGAGGCCGAGCTGACCTGCAGCGAGGCCGGTGTAGTCGGCCCGCTGGTCGGCCTGGTCGGCAGCCTGCAGGCGCTGGAGGCGCTCAAGCTGCTGGCCGGTTTCGGTGAACCGCTGGTGGGTCGCCTGCTGCTGATCGATGCGCTGGGTACGCGTTTTCGCGAGTTGCGGGTCAGGCGTGACCCCGCCTGCGGTGTTTGCGGCGATGCCCAGTAACGCGCCGATCGGCGTTTTCGACTCGGGTGTTGGCGGCCTGTCGGTGCTGCGCGAAATTCGCCAGCTGCTGCCCAACGAGACGCTGCTCTACGTTGCCGACAGCGGCCACGTGCCCTATGGCGAAAAAAGCCCGGAGTACATTCGCGAGCGCTGCGTAGTGATCACCGAGCATCTGCTGGCGCAGGGTGCCAAGGCCCTGGTGCTGGCGTGCAATACGGCGACGGCGGCAGCCGCTGGAGAACTGCGCGAACGTTATCCTGATTTGCCCATCGTCGGTATGGAGCCTGCGGTGAAACCGGCGGCAGCAGCGACCCGCAGTGGCGTGGTCGGCGTGCTGGCGACCACCGGTACGCTCAAGAGCGCACGGTTCGCTGCGCTGCTCGATCGTTTCGCCAATGACTTGCGGGTGATCACCCAGCCTTGCCCGGGGCTGGTGGAATGCATCGAGGCCGGCGAGCTGCAGGCGCCGGCCACGCGTGAATTGCTGCAGGTATACGTGGCGCCGCTGCTGGCCGAGGGCTGCGACACGCTGATTCTCGGCTGCACCCACTATCCCTTCCTGCGCCCGCTGCTGGGTGAGCTGGTGCCGGCGTCGGTGACCTTGATCGATACCGGTGCGGCAGTAGCGCGTCAGTTGCAGCGTCTGCTCGCTCGGCATGATCTGCTGGCGACCGCGCCGGCCCAGGCGACTCGATATTGGAGTAGCGGTGAAATTTCGCAACTTTGCCGAGTATTGCCGATTTTGTTAGGTGAAAAAGCCGAAGTTCTTTCGATATAGTGAATTTTTTTTCGATTGGGCTATCCCTCCTATCGGATACTTCTATATTTTTGTCACGGCCTGATAAAAACCTCTCGCTAACAAAAGGAATGACTCATGAAGAAGTTGTGTGCCTTTGCCGCAGCTACGGCTTTCTCGTTCGGGATCCTCGGTGCTGCGCAGGCTGCGGATGTAACCGCGGCTATTGGTCAGAGTGGCGATTCCACCATGGTTTACCGCTTGGGCGCGCAGTGGGACTGGAACCATAGCTGGCTGGAAAGCAGCTACGGCCGTCTGACCGGTTACTGGGACCTGGGCTACACCTACTGGGACGGTGACGACACGGCGAGCAACCACAGCCTTTCCTTCGCTCCGGTGTTCGTTTACGAGTTCGCCGGGCAGAACGTGCGCCCCTATATCGAAGCCGGTATCGGCGTTGCTGCGTTCTCCAGCACCGAGCTGGAAAGCAACGAGCTGGGCTCTTCCTTCCAGTTCGAAGACCGCATCGGCGTAGGTCTGCGTTTCGCCGGCCAGGAAATCGGCCTGCGTGCGATCCACTATTCCAACGCGGGTATCAAGAAGCCCAACGATGGCGCCGAAGCCTACACCGTGCATTACCGCATGAGCTTCTAAGCCTCCAGCGACAGTGTTACAACCAAACCGCCCCTCTATATGAGGGGCGGTTTCGTTTCGCTCGCGGCTCAGATCATCGGGTCCCAGCGCTGCGACCAGTCGGTGTCCTCGGCAATGATCTCGCGCAGCAGATCGAACGACTGCTGCAGCACTGCCGAGTCGCGCTCGCGGGAATACACCAGGTAGGTCGGGTAGCTGAACTCCGGCGCGCGCGGCACGCGTTTGAGCACCTTCTTGTCCAGGTAGCTCTGTACCACCCGCGTGCGGAAGTAGCCGGAGCCGCCGTGTTCGAGGATGTACTGCAGGGCCAGCGGCCCGAGGTTGAACGACACCGGCGCCTTGGCCCGATCCGGTAGCGCGCTGTCGTGCTGCAGGCGAAAGGCCTCGCCCCAGTCGACGTACACGTAGGGTTCGGGATTCTTCGCGCGCACCAGAATCAGCTTTTCTTCCAGCAATTGCTCCACCTGCATGCCCGGCCAGTAGTTGGGCTGATACACCAGGGCGGCGTCCAGCACCCCCAGTTCCAGTTGACGCAGCAACTCCTGGCCGTCGCCGATATGGGTGTGCACGGCGTAGTGGTCGATGCGGGCGCGGATGCGGCTGACCCAGCGCAGCATCAGTGGGTTGCACAGGCTGACCTCGCCGCCGACGTGGATGACGTTGTGGTAGCCGTCCGGCAGGGGCAGGTCGCGCTGCGCCGCCTCCCAGGTTTGCAGTATCTGGTTGGCATAGGCGACGAAGGCTTCACCGTCTGCCGTCAGCTTGGCCCCGGCTCGGTTGCGTACGAACAGCGTGCAGTTGAGGTGACCTTCGAGCTTCTGGATACGCGCCGTGACGGCCGTCTGGGTGACGTGCAGGCGTTCGGCGGCGGCGATGAAGCTGCCGCTGCGAACGATTTCCAGAAAGGTGCGGGTCAGATCGATGTCCATGTCGTGGCGGGCTCAGCAAGGGCAGGCAGGCAGTGTAAGGGCTGCTACGGCACTTTTCGATGAGCAGCACCGTTACGGCATCCTGAGCTGCAATCGCAGAGGGTCGAAACCTCAATCGAAGTGGGCCAACAGGTCTCGTTGCAGCGCCGCTATCACGTCGGTCTGGGTGATGATCCCCACCAGCTTTTCGTTCTCCAGTACCGGTAGGCAATGCAGGCCGCGGTCGGACAATACGCCGATCAGGTCGACGACGTGCGTATCGACATCGGTGCAGCGTACCGGGCTGCTCATCAGCTCGCCCAGGCGCGGGCGAGGGCGCCGCTTGAACAGGCCCAAGCGCCTCGCCGGGCGGTGATGCAGAGGCGCGATCAGGTCGCTGAGGCTGACGATGCCGACCAGTTGCTGGTTGTGGTCAAGGATTGGCAGCGCCTTGAGATGATGGTGGCGCAGCAGGTGCAGGCCCTGTTTGATGCTGGTGCCCGGCGTGGCGCAGACCAGGTCGCGTGACATCACCTGGCCAGCGCGGATGTCGCCCATGCTGCGGCGCAGCGCATAGCGCTCGGTGCTTTTGACGATCATCGCCAGGTCCTCGCGAGTCACGTCGACGAAGGCGCCCAGTTCGTCGAGCGCCTGGTCGAGGTCGGTATCGCGGATGCCTACGCGCTCGCCGGGCGATGGGTCGCGGGTATGGTGTTCATCGGCTGGCGGTGTGGTCTGGCGCGGGTAACGCATGCCGGTGAGGTTGTTGTAGATCAGCGCGCTGCTCAGCAGGCCCAGCGCGGCGATTATCACGGCGATTGCCGGGTGCCAGGCAGGTATGCCCGGTGCTACTGGGGCGAATACGACGCAGAAGGCGATGGCGCCGCCCGGCGGGTGCAGACAGCGCAGCGGGCACATCAGCAACAGGCTCAGACCTACCGCCAGGGCGGCACCGAGCAGGCTGTGATCGAGCAGGTGGCCGACCAGTACGCCAACCAGCGTGGCGCACAGATAACTACCGACAATCGACCAGGGCTGCGCCAGCGCGCCCGAGGAAACAGCGAACAACAGCACAGCAGAAGCGGCCAGTGGGCCGGAGAAGTGCACGGCCAACTGCAGGCCGAAAAGCTGGCTGCACAGCCAGGTGGTGAAGACAAAACCCAGGCCGGCACCGAGTGCCGCGCGCAGCCATTCGCGTGGGCGCGTGTGCGCAGCGTCGGGGACGAAGGCGATGCACCATTGGTGCAGGCGAGATGGTGTGTTCATGGTATCCGGTCAAAAAAAGAGGGCTCTTCACTGCTGAAAAGCCCGTAGGGTGCCGCAAGCGGCACTTCTGGATGCCCGTCCCTGGGCGAAGAAAACCTCAGGCGAGCAGGTGCTCTTCGGTCGTATTGCCGGACTCTTCGAGTGGCTGCGTGGTGACCTCGCAAGGCCGGCCCGTCGCTTGCGTCATGCGCGCCGCCGCTTCCGGATCGTCGGCAAAGGGCAGCAGGCTGGCCTGGTCGAGCGTCGACGGTGTGCTACAGCACAGCCAGCAACCGAGCAGGCAACCCAGGGTAGCGAGAACCGGCAGGATCAGGGCGTCAGGCATGGGCGGCGGCTCCCACTTCCGGGGTGGAGGGCACGGCATCGATGCGCTCACCGCTGCGTACCGTCAGCCAGGTGTTCCAGGCCATCAGCAGCATGCCGCTGGCAAAGACCGCCCCGCCCAGCAGGCGCACGACATAACCGGGGTGGCTGGCTTCCAGCGCCTCGACGAAGGAGTAGGTCAGCGTGCCGTCCTCGTTCACCGCGCGCCACATCAGGCCCTGGGTGATGCCGTTGACCCACATCGAGGCGATGTACAGCACGGTGCCGATGGTGGCCAGCCAGAAGTGCGCGTTGATCAGGCCGACACTGTGCATCTGCGTGCGGCCGTACAGCTTGGGCAGCATGTGGTAGAGCGCGCCAATGGAGATCATCGCCACCCAACCCAGTGCACCGGCATGGACGTGGCCGATGGTCCAGTCGGTGTAATGGGAAAGCGCATTGACCGTCTTGATGGCCATCATCGGGCCTTCGAAGGTGCTCATGCCGTAGAACGCCAGCGAAACGACCAGAAAGCGCAGGATCGGGTCGGTGCGCAGCTTATGCCAGGCGCCGGACAGGCTCATCATGCCGTTGATCATGCCGCCCCAGCTTGGAGCCAGCAGGATGACCGACATGGCCATGCCGAGGGTTTGCGCCCAGTCCGGCAGCGCGGTGTAGTGCAGGTGGTGCGGGCCGGCCCAGATATACAGGGTGATGATCGCCCAGAAGTGGACGATGGACAGCCGATAGGAATAGATCGGCCGCTCGGCCTGCTTGGGCACGAAGTAATACATCATCCCCAAAAAGCCTACCGAGAGGATGAAGCCGACCACGCTATGGCCGTACCACCACTGGATCATTGCATCGGTGGCGCCGGAGTACACCGAGTACGACTTGAGCAGCGAGACCGGTTCGGCGATGTGGTTGACCACATGCACCATGCCCGTGACGATGATGAAAGCACCGTAGAACCAGTTGCCCACGTAGATGTGGCGCACCTGGCGACGGGCGATGGTGCCGAAGAACAGGTAGGCGTAGATCCCCCACAACAGGGTGACCCACAGCGCGATCGGCCACTCCATTTCGGCATACTCCTTGGAGGAGGTGATGCCCAGCGGATAGCTGACGATCATCGCCAGCACGGCTGCCTGCCAGCCCCAGAACAGGAAGTTGGCCAGGCCGTCGGAGATGATCCGTACCCGACAGGTACGTTGCAGCACGTAGAAGGAGGTGGCGAACAGGGCACCGCCGCCGAAGGCGAAGATCACCAGATTGGTGTGGACCGGGCGGATCCGCCCGAAGCTGAGCCATGGAATACCGAAGTTCAGTTCGGGCCAGACCAGCTGGGCCGCGATGAACACACCCATGCCCATTCCGAGGATGCCCCAGAACAGAGTGGTGAGGGTGAAACGGCGAACGATCTCGTAGTTGTAATAGTGGGGGGCAGTCGCAAGGGTAGCCATCATGATTCCGTCTTGCTGAGTATTTCAGGCGCGCTCTCCTGTCGCTCGGAATAGGCCGTTGGCCGGTTCACGAGCATGTCAGGTTTCGTAGGGAGCACCGAAAGTGTGCGGGACGGTGATGGATTCGACTAATTAATAATAAATTCTG
>NZ_DJSX01000093.1:59171-114888 GCF_002439135.1 Pseudomonas sp. UBA6323
CTGATCTCTGGGACGGTCGGCAGTTGGGTGTGTGGGATGGTCTCGCTCATGGCGCGGCAGTGTACGCCACGCCGTGGCGATCAGGGACTTGGGCTGACAGGCGCGACGCCACCCTAAGCCGAGCGTCGGCTGCGCAGGCGCTGCTCGTATTGCGCGCGATACAGCCTGGCGAAGCCGTGTAGTACCGGCATCACAACGGCCCAGATCAGCGCCAGAATGGCCAGGGTTTGCCAGGTGCCGAGCGGCAAGGTCACACCTGCGATCTTGGCGCCGCCGTAATAAGACAGCGGTGCGGCAAGTGCGCCCAGCAGGCTGCCGCGCCACCAGGGCTGCGCCGTCCAGGCCAGGCAGTGGTTGAGCGTGCTGGCCAGCAGCAGCCAGAGTAGCGCCAGCCACAGGGGGATCAACTGGCGCGGTTCGCCGAAGTCGAACACCCCGAGGTTGAGCAGAAAACTGTCCAGCGCACTGCCGGCGAGAAACACGCTGAGCAGCAGCTTGCCTTCCGCTGCCCAGCTGCTGACCCACAGCAGGTGCACGCCGATGATCGCCGCCACTACCAGCAGCCAGGGGCCATCGCCGGCGAACACGCAGACGAGCCAGCCGAGCTGGAACAGGAGGGCGTTGGCGATCAGCTTAGGCATCGAAGTTTCCTAACAGTGGCGCAGGGCGAGCGGCCGGTTTGGCCAGCAGCAGTTGCGCGGTGCCAATGGTGCGTTCGAGGAAGCCGCCTTCGCAATAGCAGAGGTAGAACTCCCACAGGCGATAGAAGTAATCGTCGTAGCCCAACTGCTCCAGACGCTGGCGGGCCTGGCGCAGGTTGTCATGCCACAGGCGCAGGGTGCGCGCGTAATGCAGGCCGAAGTCTTCCATGTGATGCAGGTTGAGGTCGGTATGCCGGGTGACCACGTCTAGCATCTTCTGCACCGAGGGCAGGGCGCCGCCAGGGAAGATGTAGCGCTGGATGAAATCCACCGAGCGGCAGGCCTGCTCGTAGCGCTGGTCGCGAATGGTGATGGCCTGCAGCAGCATCAGCCCTTCGGGCTTGAGCAGGCGCGCGCACTGCTCGAAATAGGTGGGCAGGTAGCGGTGACCGACTGCCTCGATCATCTCGATGGAAACCAGCTTGTCGTATTGGCCCTTGAGGTCGCGGTAGTCCTCCAGCAACAGGGTCACGCGGTCCTCCAGGCCCAGCTCGCGGATGCGTCGCTCGGTGTAGGCATGTTGCTCGCGCGACAGCGTGGTGGTGGTCACCCGGCAGCCGTAATGGCTCGCGGCATAGAGCGCCATGCTGCCCCAGCCGGTGCCGATTTCCAGCAGATGATCGGAGGGCTGCAGGGCGAGTTTCTGGCAGATGCGCTCGAGCTTGTTGAGCTGCGCCTGCTCCAGGCTGTCGTCCTCGGTCCTGAACATCGCCGCCGAGTACATCATGGTCGAGTCGAGAAATTGCTCGAACAGATCGTTGCCCAGATCATAGTGTGCGGCGATATTGCGCCGCGAACCTTGCCGAGTGTTGCGATTGAGCCAGTGCAGGCCCTGGATCAGCGGCCGCCCGAGGCTTGCCAGGCCGCCCTCCATGGCGTCCAGCACATCGAGGTTGGCGACGAAGATGCGGATCACTGCAGTCAGGTCCGGCGTGCTCCAGTAACCGTGGATATAGGCCTCGCCCGCGCCGATGGAGCCGTTGCCGGCCACCAGGCCCCAGATGGCCGGGTCGTGCACCCGGATCTCGGCGCGCAGCTCGCTCTGCGGCGTGCCGAAATGCAGGGTATCGCTGCCCTCCTGGATCAGCAGCAGACCGTGGCGCAGGTTTTCCAGCTGGCGCAGTACGGCGCGTCGCAAGAGGCTGGCACCGATACCGTTGCCACTGCGTACCAGGCTTCGGGTAGAGGTCAGGCTAGAGCTCTTCATGGTGCATGTCCTTCACGTGCGGGCGGGCAACGCGCAAGTGGCCTTGCGCGGGGGTGTGGTCGAAAATCGGGATACGCTTGAGCAGCAGGCGCAGGGCCTGCCAATAGATGGCGGCCAGGGTCTTGCCGGCCATCCACGGGAAGCTGAGCAGATAGCGATGCAGGCTGGCGCGGTCGAGCGCCTGGCGCTGCAGGCTGAGGCTGGCATCGAAGACCTTGGTTTCGCCTTGCCAGTCGGCCATGTGCACGCCAAGACGTTCGCCCACCGCGCTGAAACTCATGCGGTATTCCAGCTCGCGCGGCAGGAAGGGCGACACGTGGAAGGCCTTATCCACGCTGACCTGGTGGCGCCCATCGCCCTCTGCCGGCAGCACGTAGTGATAGCGCTCGCGCCACGGCGTGTTGCTGACTTCGCAGAGAATCGCCACCAGGCGTTCATCTGTGTCATGGCAGTAAAAAATGCTCACCGGATTGAAGGCCAGGCCCCAGCTGCGCGGCTGTGTCAGCACACAGATGCGACCCTGCGGGCGCGTGCCCAGTGCCTCCTCGACGAGATCGCGCACCGCCTGGTGCAGCGCCACGCCCTGGCGCGTGGCCTTGGGCAAATAGTCGGTCTCGCGGAAGGCGAACGGCGCGAAGCGGCCGGAGCCGGCCAGCTTCGACAGGGAGAACAGCTGCGCCTGCTCGCTCAGGTCGAGGTACAGCAGGCCCATGCGATAGCGAAAGGCATGGGCGCGCGGGGCGAAGCGGCGATGCTGCACCCAGCCGCCGTACAGGGCGCTGTGCATCACAGCGTTTCTCCGAAGGCGCGGGCCACGCGCAGCGCGCTGACCACGCCGTCTTCATGGAAGCCGTTGGCCCAGTAGGCGCCGCAGTAATAAGTGTGCTGGGCGCCGAGCAATTCCTCCCAGCGCGCCTGGGCAGCGGTGCCGGCCAGGCTGTACTGCGGATGGGCGTACTGGAAGCGCGCGAGGATCTTGGTCGGGTCGATGGCAGCCGTCTGGTTGAGGCTGACGCAGAAGGTCTTGTCTGCCTCGACGCCCTGCAGGATGTTCATGTTGTAGGTGACGGCTGCAGGCTGATCGGTCGGCCCGCCCAGCCGGTAGTTCCAGCAGGCCCAGGCCAGCTTGCGCTTGGGTAGCAGGCGCGTGTCGGTGTGCAGCACCACGTCGTTGTTGGCGTAGGGCAGGGCGCCGAGAATGTCCTGCTCCTGCGCGCTGGCCTGATCGAGCAGGGCCAGGGCCTGATCGCTGTGGCAGGCGAAGATCACCTTGTCGAAGCGCTCGCTGCCGGCGGCGCTGTGTAGGGTGACGCCGTCCTGATCACGGACGACGCGGCTGACCGGGCAGTTGAGGCGAATACGTTCGGCGAAGCTTTCGGTCAGCGGCGCCACGTAGCTGCGCGAGCCGCCTTCGATCACCTGCCAGGTAGGCCGGTCGCTGACCGAGAGCAGGCCGTGGTTCTTGCAGAAACGCACGAAGAACTGCAGCGGGAAACCGAGCATGTCGGCCAGCGACATCGACCAGATCGCCGAGCCCATCGGCACGATGTAATGCTCGATGAAGCGGCGGCCGTAGCAGTTGCGCTCGAGATACTGGCCGAGCGTGACATCGGCGCCGATGCGGTTGCTGGCCAGGTCGTCGAGCGACTGGCGGTTGAAGCGCAGGATGTCGCGCAGCATGCCCCAGAAGGCCGGCGACAACAGGTTGCTGCGCTGGGCGAACAGGGTGTTGAGGTCGTGGCCGTTGTACTCCACGCCGGTGGCCGGGTCGCTTACCGAGAAGCTCATTTCGGTGGGCTTGTAGCGCACCCCGACCTGCTCCAGCAGGCGAATGAAGTTGGGGTAGGTCCAGTCGTTGAAGACGATGAAACCGGTGTCGATGGCGTAGTTTCGCCCCTCCACCTGCACGTCGACGGTGTGGGTATGGCCGCCGATCCAGTCGCTGGCCTCGAACACCTGGATGTCGTGCCGGCGGTTGAGCAAATAGGCACAGGTCAGGCCGGCGATGCCGCTGCCGACGATGGCGATTTTCATGCGTTGTCCTCGTTACGCGCCAGACGGCGACCTATGGCCAGTTGCAGGCTGCTGGGCAGGCTGCCGAGCAGTTTCAGGACGGCGATGAAGGGAGTGGGAAAGGCGATTTCGTGCGGACGCTTGTCCAGGCGCGCGGCGATATACCGGGCGGCGCGCTCCGCCGGCCAGCGCATGGGCATGGGGAAGTCGTTCTTCTGCGTCAGGGGGGTATCAACGAACCCGGGGCTAACCAGGGTGACGTCGATGCCTTCTGCCGCCAGGTCGATGCGCAGCGTCTGCAGCAAATAACGCATGGCCGCCTTGGAGGCGCCGTAGGCTTCGGCTCGTGGCAGCGCCAGGAAGGTTACCGAACTGCCGACCCCGACCAGATGCGGGCGCTCACCCTGGCGCAGCAGAGGCAGGGCGGCTTCTAGGCAGTAGCTGGCGGAAAACAGGTTGGCGTTGACCACGCGTTCGATCATCGCCGCCTGGAACTGGCGTACGTCGACATACTCGCAGGTGCCGGCGTTGAGGATCGCGCAGTCCAGCGCGCCCCACTGTTGGGCGATGCGCTCACCGATGGCGCGCACCTGCTCGGGGTCGGTCAGATCACCGGGGGCCACCAGTACCTGCTCGCCATAACGTGCGGCCAGGGTATGCAGCGGGCCCGTGCTGCGGGCGCTGAGCGCCAGTCGATGGCCGGCGCGCAGCAGTTCCTCGGCCAGGGCAGCGCCGATGCCGCTGCTGGCGCCGGTCAGCCAGATGCGTTTCATGCCAGCCTCCGTTTCAGCCAGGCGATCACGCGGCCAAGCACGGGCAGGTGCTCGTAAAGCAGCGCGCCGGCATCGAAGTAGTCGCGGTGCCGGTAGACGCGCTCGCGCCAGAGCAGGTGCGAGCAACCTTCCACGGCGATTTCGGCACCGCCGCGCAGGCGCGGGTGGCGGTAGTACATGGTCCAGCGCAGGTAGCCTTCGCCGTCAGCAACCTGGTCAAAACCGTGAAAGTCGAAGCGCAGCGCCTCGACGTTGGCGTACAGCTCGGCGAAGTAGCGGCGCATCTCGCTCAGGCCGCGCACTTCATGCAGCGGGTCGCGAAACAGCACGTCGTCGCTATACAGCTCGCCCAGGCGGTCGAGGTTGTCCTTGTTCAGCGCGGCGAAGCGCTCGGCGAAGTCGCGTAGGAAAGTGCTCATGCCATGACCTCGCGGCCCGGAAGGTTCTTGAACGCGGCCAGGGCGCGCTCGCGCGAGCGCGACAGGTCGACGATCGGCCGCGGATAACCGGATGGCGCGAACAGGCCGCCGAGCGCGGACGGATCATGGATGTCGCGCTTGTTCAGCGCGGCCAGCTCCGGCACCCACTGGCGAATGAACTGGCCATCGGGGTCGAATTTCTGCGACTGGCTGATCGGGTTGAAGATGCGGAAGTAGGGCGCGGCATCGGTGCCGGTGGAGGCGCTCCACTGCCAGCCGCCGTTGTTCGCAGCCAGGTCGCCATCGATCAGGTGACGCATGAAGAAGCGCTCGCCCTCGCGCCAGTCGATCAGCAGGTTCTTGGTCAGGAACATGGCGACGACCATGCGCAGGCGGTTGTGCATCCAGCCGGTCTCCAGCAACTGGCGCATGGCCGCGTCGATGATCGGCAGGCCGGTGCGGCCCTCCTGCCAGGCGGCCAGCTCCTGCGGCGCGTTGCGCCAGGGCAGCGCCTCGGTTTCCAGGCGAAAGGCCCGATGCCGCGATACCCGCGGGTAACCGACCAGTATGTGCTTGTAGAACTCGCGCCAAAGCAGCTCATTGATCCAGGTAACGACGCCCTGGTTGCCGCTGTCGAATTCGCCACGGTTGGCGGACAGGGCGGCATGCAGGCATTGCCGGGGCGAGAGGATGCCGGCGGCCAGGTAGGCCGAAAGCTGGCTGGTGCCCGGTTTGGCGGGGAAGTCGCGTTCGTCCTGGTAGAAGGCCACCTGTTCGTCGGCAAAGTGCTCCAGACGTTGCTGCGCCGCTTGCTCTCCGGCGGGCCACAGCAGGCGCAAGCCGTCGCTGGGCGTGGCGAAGCCCTTGACGCTGTCGGGAATGGCGTCGCGCTTCACGTACAGCGGCGTCTGCGCCTTTGGCAGCGCGACCGGCGCCGGCATGGCTGTGTGCAGGCGCTCGTAGCAGACCTTGCGGAACTGGCTGTAGACCTGAAAGTAACCACCGGACCGTGTCAGCACGCTGCCCGGCTTGAACAGAAGCTGGTCGAGATGGCTGTGCCAGGTGATCGCCTGCTGGTTGAGGTAGGCGCTGACCTGCCGATCACGCTGGCTTTCGTTGATGCCGTATTCCTCGTTGGCGTGCACGGCGCAGATGTTGTGCTCCTGGCAGACATCGGCGACCAGGACCGGCACTTCGCTCCAGTCATGGCACTGGCGCACCAGCAGCGGCACGTTGAGTGCGGCCAGAGCCTGGCTCAGCTCACGCAGGTTGCGCAGCCAGAAGTCCACCTTGCACGGTGCATCGTCGTGGCGCTGCCATTGGCCCGGTGTGACGAGATACAGGGCGATGGTCGAGCCGCTACTCATGGCCTGGCTCAGGGCGGTGTTGTCCTGAATGCGCAGGTCACTGCGAAACCACATCAGTTGTTGCATGGGGTTACCTCTTGAGCGCTTAGCAGGCGGTGACGCTGCAGCCAGGCATGCGCGGCGAGCGGGTCGTTGGCCGAATCCAGGCCAGTGAGGGCGTCGCGGTGAATGTAGGCAGCCGGGCCGGCGATCAGCAGCGGCACCGGGCATTGTTCGGCCAGGCGTGGCAACTGGCGGCGCACCAGGGTGCCGTCCAGTGCGTCCTCGGCATAGAGCAACACGGCACGCGGTGCGATGTGTTCCAGCGCCGTCAGCAATTCATTGGGCGGCAGCGGCCAATCGAAGACTTCCACCGGGCAATCGCTGGCACTGGCCAGCCAGGCGCACAGCCACAGGCCCGGCTCCATCGGCGCCTTGCCCAGGTTGACCAGTAGCAGCGGCGCGCCGCCGACCTGGCGATTGCAGTGGTAGATGCGGGTGGCCAGTTTGCTGCGCAGCCAGGACAGGAAGAACACCTGCTCGGCGCGAGCACCGAACTGGCCCTGCCAGCGCTGGTGCAGGTCGCCGAGCAGTGGCCAGAACAGCTGTTCGACCAGGGTGCTGGCCGGGTAGAGCGCCAGTGCCGAGTTGAAGCGATCGTCCAGGCGACGTTCATTGAGCTGGACGATGCAGCCGAGCATCTCGTTGCGCTGGCGTGTCCAGTTGTCGCTGCCGGTGGCCTGGGGCACCTGGCCGTGGTCGAGCAGCGCCTTGACCTGGCCGACGGCAACACCGCGGGCCAGCCAGGCGAGAATGGCGTTGATGCGTTCGAGGTTGGCCGGCGAATAGAGGCGATGGCCCTTGGGCGTACGGTACGGCACGATCAGGCCGTAGCGGCGCTCCCAGGCGCGCAGGGTCACCGGGTTGATGCCGGTGCTGCGCGCCACCTCGCGGATCGGCAGGTAGCCCTGGTCGAGCGCCTGGCGGTAATCATGGCTGCTGTCTTCGTCGGCAGCGGTTTCGCGGGTCATGGCGTCACAGCGCGTTGCGCAGGGCAAGAGGCTCAGGGTGTGGCTGCAGGTAGGCCTGCTCGGCGATGTAGCGATCCGGGTGGCGGCGGAAGTGGTGCTTGAGCAGCGTCAACGGCACCACCAGCGGCACGATGCCCTCGCGGTACTGGCCGATCAGTTGCTGCATCTCCTGCTTCTCGTCAGGGCTCAGGGTGCGCTTGAGATAACCGCTCAGATGCTGCAGCACGTTGCTGTGGGTGCCGCGGGTGGCACATTTCTTCAGCGCGCTCATCAGCTCGCTGAAGTAGTGCGGCGCCAGTTCGCCGAGGTCGTGTTGGCTCAGTTCGCCGAGCAGGCGCCCCAGCGACTTGTAGCGCAGCGGGTCGGTGGCCATCAGCAGGTACTTGTAGCGCGAGTGAAAACCGATCAGCGCGCGACGGGTCAGCCCCTGTTGCAGCAGGCGCTGCCATTCGGCGTGGGCGTAAACGCGGGTGATGAAGTTCTCGCGCAGCACCGGATCGTTGAGGCGACCGTCTTCCTCCACCGGCAGGTCCGGGTGCAGCGCGCAGAAGGTGGCGGCGAAGATGCCGCGGCCTGGCTCGCTCGGGCGACCGCCGTCCTGATAGACCTTGACTCGCTCCAGGCCGCAGGAGGGCGATTGCTGCATGAAGATATAGCCGTTGATGCCCTGCAGTTCGCTCGCCATGCGTTCGCCATAGGCGGCCAGCGCATCGGTCACGTCGCGCGAGCGGTCGACGGTGCCGACAGCGCGCGGCGCCTGCGGATCACCGACCAGGCGAATCGGCTCGCGTGGGATCGGCATGCCGATCCCGACTTCCGGGCAGACCGGAACGAAGTCGAAGTGTTCGGCCAGGCTGCGGCTGCACAGGCGCGACAGCTTGTGGCCGCCGTTGTAGCGTACCTCGGCACCCAGCAGGCAGGCGCTGATACCCAGTTTGGCTTTGCTCGCTTGCATAACCCGACCTCGAAGAACCTTGTACATGAAGTTGATCATGTACAACTTGCGTCCATCATAAGTGTGCGGTTGTACAAGTCAAATCATTTGTACAGCTTTTGTATTGCTTTGTCGGGCAGGCACACGGCAACCGCAGAAGCGGCGCCGTTGAGAGCGGGGAGGAGGATCAGCGCCAGCCTTGTAGCCAGCGCTCGCAATCCTGCAGTTGACGCCAATCGAGTTGCTGGCTGCGTCGGGTGAGTACCGCCTGGAGTTCGACACCAAGGATATTGTCGGCCTCGTCGCGGATCAGTTCGGTGACCAGGAAGTGGCGCTCGCGATTCTGTGGTTGCGCTGCCGTCCACTTCGACAGCAGCAGCTTGCGCGGGTTGAGATGACGCCTGCCAGGCCTGTGGTTGGGCAAACTCACTGCAGGTGCTCGAGCAGGCGCCGCGCCGCATCCTGGCCACTGAGCCAGGCACCCTCGACGCGACCGGACAAGCACCAGTCGCCACAGGCATACAGCCTCAGGTCGGCATCGGCCAGCGCGCCCCACTGGTGCGCCTGCGCCGGCCGGGCGTAGAGCCAGCGGTGAGCGAGGGTGAAACTCGGTGGCGGCACCGTGCAGCCGATCAGTTCGGCGAAAGCGCCATGCAGTTGTTCGATCACCGCCTCCCTGGCCAGGTCCAGATGCTGTCGGCTCCAGGCGCTACTGGCGTGCAGTATCCAGGTGTCGAAGTGGTTGTCTCGGCCGGGTTTGCTGCGGTTGCGGGCGAGCCAGTCGATCGCGCTGTCCTGCACGAAGCAGCCCTCCACGCGGGTGTCCAGCGCGCTGTCGAAGCCCAGCGCCACTGCCCAGGTCGGCTCCATGACCACGCTCGCTGCGGCGCCGGCCAGTTTCGGTGCGGCCGCCAGCAGGGCACTGGCCTGCGGCGCGGGCGTGGCAACGATGACGTGACTGAAGGGGCCGTGGCTGTTGCCGTCGGCGTCCAGCAAGCTCCAGTAGCGGTCGCCGCGGAAAACTTCGGTGATGCGGCAGTTGAACCTGACCGGCAGGGCACCGAGCATGGCGCGGGTGATGGCGCTCATGCGTGGGCTGCCGACCCAACGCACCTGCTCATCCGGCGAGGCGCTGAGCTGACCATCCTGAGCGTTGTACAGACTTGGCTGCCACTCGGCGGCCCAGCCCCGCGTTTGCCATTGCTGCACCACTTCGACGAAGCGCCGGTCGCGGGCGGTGAAGTACTGTGCGCCCAGATCCAGGCTGCCGGCGTCGCTGCGTTTGCTGGCCATGCGCCCGCCGCTGCCGCGACTCTTGTCGAACAGTTCGATGTCCTGCCCGGCGGCATGCAGGGCCTGGGCGGCGGAGAGCCCTGCGATGCCGGTGCCAATGATGGCGATGGGTGCGTTCATGGTTACCTCGTCAGCGCTGAATGCTCTACAGGCTAAGGTTTGGACAAAAGCTATACAAGGATGTTTTCATGTATAGATGTCACCGAAAGTGGCGCTCCCTTGCTTTAGGTTTAGGACAAACGCGGCATTCGATAAAGGCACGTGTGCGCGTCATGAACCAGACTAAAGGTGAAGTTACTTCCATTGCCAAGCGAGGACGATGCCATGCACATCCTGCTGACCGGCGGTACCGGTCTCATCGGTCGGGCGCTCTGTGCGCACTGGGCCGAGCGGGGCCACCGCCTCACCGTCTGGAGTCGTGAACCCAGCAAGGTCGCACGTCTGTGCGGCTCCGACGTACGCGGTATCGCCCAGCTCGAGGAGCTGGCTGACGAGCCCCTGGACGCCGTGATCAACCTGGCCGGCGCGCCGATTGCCGACAAACCCTGGAGCAGCAAGCGTAAGGCGCTGCTGTGGTCCAGCCGTATTGGTTTGACCGAGCAATTGCTGGCCTGGTTGCAGGGCCGTACGCAGCGCCCGGCCGTCTTGTTGTCTGGCTCGGCAGTGGGTTGGTACGGCAACGGCGGTGAACGTGAGCTGAGCGAAAGCACGCTGCAGGTGACCGATGATTTCGCCGCGCAGTTGTGCGGCGCCTGGGAGGAGACCGCTCTGCGTGCCGAGGAGCTGGGGGTTCGCGTGGTGCTGATCCGTACCGGCCTGGTGCTGAGCCCCGATGGCGGCGTGCTCAAACGCCTGCTGCCGCCATTCAGGTTCGGCTTGGGTGGCCGCCTCGGCGATGGCCGGCAGTGGATGCCGTGGATTCATATCGCCGATCAAATCGGCCTGATCGATTTTCTCTTGCAGCAAGACGATGCTCGCGGTCCTTATAATGCCTGCGCGCCGATACCGGCGCGCAACGTCGAGTTCACCAAGGCGCTGGGGCAGGCACTGAGTCGCCCGACCCTACTGCCGGTACCGGCCTTCGTGCTGCGTACTGCGCTGGGCGAGATGTCCGAGTTGCTGCTCGGCGGTCAGCGTGCCGTGCCGACGCGCCTGCTGGAGGCGGGCTTCAGTTTTCGTTTCACCCATCTGGATGTGGCTCTGGTGGATTTGCTGAGCCATCACTGACTAGGATTTCGCATGACCGATCACGCATTGTTGCTGGTTAACCTGGGTTCGCCCGCGTCCACCGAAGTAGCCGATGTCCGCCGTTACCTTAATCAGTTCCTGATGGATCCCTACGTGATCGATCTGCCCTGGCCGCTGCGTCGCCTGCTGGTGTCGCTGATCCTGATCAAGCGCCCTGCGGCGTCGGCGCATGCCTATGCATCGATCTGGTGGGATGAAGGCTCGCCGCTGGTGGTGCTCAGTCGCCGCCTGCAGGAGGCGATGAAAGCTCAGTGGAGTCATGGCCCGGTGGAACTGGCCATGCGCTACGGCGAACCGTCCATCGAGTCGACGCTGCAACGCCTGGCCGCTCAAGGCGTTCGCCAGGTGACGCTGGCGCCGTTGTATCCACAGTTCGCCGACAGCACCACGACCACGGTAATCGAAGAGGTCAAGCGGGTGGTGCGTGAGTGCGGGCTGGACCTGCGCCTATCCATACTGCCGCCGTTCTACGACCAGCCGGAATACCTCGATGCCCTGGTGGCCAGTGCCAAACCCTATCTGGAGCAGGATTTCGACCACCTGTTGCTGAGCTTCCACGGCCTGCCGGAGCGTCACCTGCACAAGCTCGATCCCAGTGGCCATTGCCTTAAAGGCGACGACTGCTGCCGCAGCGCTTCGCCCGAGGTGCTCGCTAACTGTTACCGCGCGCAGTGCCTGCGCAGCGCCGAGCTGTTCGCCGAGCGCATGGGCCTGGGCCCGGAGCAATGGTCGGTAAGTTTCCAGTCGCGCCTGGGGCGTGCCAAGTGGATCGAGCCCTACACCGAGGCGCGTCTCGATGAGTTGGCCGCGCAAGGAGTGAAGAAGCTGCTGGTAATGTGTCCGGCCTTCGTCGCCGACTGCATCGAGACCCTGGAGGAAATCGGTGATCGCGGCCGCGAGCAATTCGTCGAGGCCGGTGGCGAGAGCCTGCAACTGGTGCCCTGCCTGAACGATCACCCGGACTGGGTAGCGGCGCTGAACGCGCTGTGCGAGCGAGCGCCCTTGTCCATCTGAGTCGGACCTGATCGCCGAGGCGAGCCATTCGCCTCGGCAGGTATGAAGCATTCGCCGACCTGATAACACCTTCGAGCGATACTCACGGCTGTTTATATCGTCCTAAGCTGACGCCACTTTCAACCGCCGCATCGCATTCTGCGGTGCCGAGGAGAGCGTCCGTGCATAACAACAATAACGGCTACCCCTCCAGTGCCCGAGCCTGGGTCACTGTCGCCATCCTGATGGTGGCTTACGTGCTGTCCTTCGTCGATCGGCAGATTCTGAACCTGCTGGTCGAGCCCATCCGCCGCGATCTTGCGATCAATGACACGCAGATGAGCCTGCTGATGGGCCTCTCGTTTGCCCTGTTTTACACGATATGCGGGATTCCTCTCGGGCGCGTGGCCGATACGCGCAGCCGGCGAGGGTTGATCGCCGTGGGCATCCTGTTTTGGAGCGCTGCCACAGCTGCCTGTGGCATGGCCAAGATGTACTGGCAGTTCCTGCTCTGCCGCATCGGTGTCGGTGTGGGGGAGGCGGCGCTTTCGCCTGCAGCCTATTCGCTGATTGCTGACAGCTTTCCCGCCGAGCGCCGGGCTACGGCAATCAGCGTTTACTCGATGGGGGTCTATCTGGGCTCGGGCCTGGCCTTTCTGGTGGGCGGTCTGGTCATCCAATTCGCCTCGGCGCAGGGCGACGTGACCCTGCCGGTGCTGGGCGAGGTGCGTCCCTGGCAGCTGATCTTCCTGATTCTCGGTGTCGCCGGCGTGCTGTTCACCTTGCTGATGCTGGCAGTCAAGGAGCCGGCCCGGCGTGGCGCCGGCGCGGGCGTGGCGGTGCCGCTCAGCGAAGTGGGGCGCTACATTCGCGCCAACCGGCGTACCGTGCTGCTGCACAACTTCGGCTTCGCCGGTCTGGCCTTCGCCGGCTACGGCAGCGCGGCCTGGGTGCCGACCTTCTATATCCGTACCTATGGCTGGGACGCCGGCCAGGTTGGCATCGTCTATGGTTGCATCGTCGCGGTGTTCGGCTGCCTCGGCATCGTCTTCGGCGGACGCCTGGCGGACCTGATGGCCAAGCGTGGGCGCACTGACGCCAACATGCGCGTCGGTCTGTACGCCGCACTCGGTGCGCTGCCGCTGGTAGCGCTGTTCCCGCTGATGGACTCCGCGCTCTGGGCCAGTGTGCTGCTGGCGCCGACGGTGTTCTGCCTGAGCATGCCGTTTGGTGTGGCGCCTGCGGCGATTCAGGAAATCATGCCTAACTCGATGAGGGGACAGGCGTCGGCCATCTACCTGTTCGTCATTACTCTGTTCGGCCTGGGGGTAGGTCCGACCGCGGTGGCGCTGGTCACCGACTTCGTCTTTGCCGACGATGCGGCGCTGCGCTATTCGCTGCTGATCGTCACCACCCTGGCGGTGCTGACGTCGGTCATCCTGCTGGCCAAGAGTCTCAAGCCCTATCGTGAGAGCGTGACGCGACTGGAGCAATGGGCTGCCAGCCCGGCCTGAACAGGCGCCTTTTCTGCCTTGCCGGGCGTTGTCCGGCACGGTTTATGCGCCAGCGCACGGGCAGCATGGAATTTTTGCGCTTTACTGAGGTTCTGAGTGTTGCGCGCGTCACTCCGGCGCGCGCCAGCCAGGGAACCTCCGGATGGGAGCGAGGCCAGTGTCTGCCGTGCAGGGCAGGGCATTCAACGACTCGATAGTGTGGCGACGGTTAGTGCTGCCGGGGCTCGCTGCGCTCCTGTTGCTGGGCGGCTGCACGGGCCGCCTGGACAACGACTCCATCGTAAACACGCGCAGCCCGCTCAAGCCCGCCGAAGTGCTGCAGACCGACGTCGACCGCATGGCGACCCTGGCCATGCGCAACAACCTCAACAGCCTTTATCGGCTGATGAACAAGCTGTACCAGCGCAACCCGCGCGAATGGCGCAAGAACTCCCTGCCCGACGCCGCGGCGGCCGAGCGCGCCATCCAGTACGCCATCGAGCACAATCAGGACTGGCCGACTCTGGGCGGCCGGCGCGATGTCGCCGCGCTGGATTATTCCTTGAGCCCCGGGTTTCAGGGGGACCGCGTGGCGGCCTTCACCTATGCCATCGGCAGCATGTTGGTCACCGCGCACGGTGGCCGCACAGAGTTCTATCTGACCGATAGCTTCGATGCGCAATTCATCCACAACGCCGCGCGCAACCTGGAGAAGGCCGGCTGGATGCTGTCGCAGCGGCGAGACGCTGCAGGCCGGCCGTTGCTGCTGTCCAACGAGTTCTCCGAACAGGGTGCCAACCTCAGCTACGCGGTGGAGTTCGGCAAGATGGTGGCGCGTCTTGACTTGCTCACGCACGTGCTGGAGGAGCGCTACCGGCGCATGGGGGCCAACTATGCGCAGAGCCTGTTCCTGCTGAACTTCCTGCCGGTGCAGTAGCGCGTCACGGATGCCAGCGCTGCTGGATCTCCTCCAGCGTTCCGGCTTTGCGCAGACGCACCAGGGCTTCGGAAAATTGCCGGGCGCGCTCGGTATCGCCTTTGGCGAAGGCGACGAAGCGCGGCATCCGGATCAGCGGGCGAGGGAGCACGCGCACCTGCTTCTGGGCGCGCTGTTCACGAATGAAATAAAGCAGCTGGGTGTGGTCACCGACGATGATGTCGATGCGCCCGGCCAGCAGCATCGATACCAGTTGCCGTGGGTTCTGTGCACTGCTGTCGCGGGCCAGATCGGCGCGATCGAATTTCTCTTCATAGGCATAGCCGCGGACCTGGCCGATCACGTAGGGCGAAAGATCGTCCAGCGTCTTCCAGTCCGTGATCGCGGTCTTGGCGGTGGTCATGAATACGGTGGAGCCACTGCGCAGCGGGCCGACCAGTTCGTATTGCTGCTGACGTTGCGCGGTGCCGGCGAACTGGAAGGCCATCTGCACTTCGCCACGATCGAGCATGCGCTTGACTCGCTCCCAGGGATACAGACGAATTTCGTAGGGTACTTGTGCTTCGTGTAGCACGGCGTCGATCAGTTCGACATCGAGCCCGCGTGGCGTATCGTCTTCGGCAGTGACGAAACTGTAGGGCGCGAACTGCTCGTCGCCCACGACCCGCCAGGGCTGCGCTGCCAGCGAATGGGTCAGAGCCAGCAGAGCGAACAGCAGATAGCGCATGGCGGGATACCTTGTGACCGACCTGTATTCAGGCTAGTCAGTTTCTGCGAACGAGGCGGCTGAAACGATGAATATCAGACCTTGCGCACGAACTCGGACTTGAGCTTCATCGCGCCGATGCCATCGATCTTGCAGTCGATATCGTGATCGCCGTCGACCAGGCGGATGTTCTTCACTTTGGTGCCGACCTTGACCACCAGCGGGGAGCCTTTGACCTTCAGGTCCTTGATCACGGTGATGGTGTCGCCGTCCTGCAGCAGGTTGCCGACCGAGTCCTTGATCACGCGCGCGTCGTCGCTGGCCTCGGCATTCTCGCCGGCTTTCCATTCATGGGCGCACTCGGGGCAGACCAACTGATCGCCGTCTTCGTAGGTGTATTCGGAGTTGCATTTGGGGCAGGGCGGCAGAGCGGTCAAGGGGTATCCTCGGGGGTCATGAGAAAACCGCAGATTATATAGGGTTTTGTCGACGAGCGCTGCTCTAGGGCGAGGCGCGTCTGGCAGTCGAGTGTTTTAAATATTGGGCTTTTGTTGAGGCCGGTTTTACTGGGGATGCCCGTTTTGCGCCTTCAAGAGCGGTTAACGAATATGATTCGTCAAAAGATTTTAAGCGTATTCGTTTGACATATTTTACGGCTCGGGCAGACTGGCGGCAGATTCCGTTGCCGAACCGGGTAACGGGCAGCATCGCTGCAGCCCCTCTCTGGATGGAGCTGACCCGGTTCGAGCCGCCGTCGGAAGGCGACACGCTGGCTCAGGAAGAGCATGGGTGCACGGGGTTAGCCAAACAGGCCAACCGTGTAGGCAGAGCCTCTGCCGGACACCGGTCTGCACAGCAACGACAGGCCCGGCCTGTTCCAAGGTGACGTATGTCCGACAACAAGATTCGCAGCACCGCTCGCAAACCCGTCGTGTTGATGTCCATGGGCGCTCAAGAGCGCAAGGGCCACGACTATCAGGTAATGACCCACAAATACATCCAGCCTCTGGTCGAGTTCTCCGGCTGCGTACCGGTACTGGTGCCGACCTGCTGTGGCATCGAGGATCTCGAGCGGTACTTGGATATGGCCGACGGCGTGTACCTCACCGGTGCCGGCAGTAACATCGACCCGGCGCTTTATGGGCAGGAGAACGAAACGCCGAACAAGGGTCAGGATCGTGACCGCGATCTGTTCGACCTGCCGCTGATTCGTGCCGCCATCGCCCGCGGCCTGCCGATCTTCGGCATCTGCCGTGGCATGCAGGAAATCAACGTGGCGCTGGGCGGGGACATCTACCAGAAGGTCTATGCCGAGCCCGGCTTCAACGATCATCGTGAAAATCCCGATGACCCGGTCGAGGTGCAGTACGCACCCAGCCACAGCGTGCGCCCGGTAGCGGGCAGCTGGTTCGCCGAATTGCTGGGCAAGGACAAGATTCAGGTCAACTCCCTGCATGGCCAGGCCATTCGCAACCTGGGCAAGGGGTTGGAAGTGCTGGCCACCGCCGAGGATGGCCTGATCGAGGCGGTTCACGCGCCAAGCCTGTCGCCGTTCCTCGTCGCGGTGCAGTGGCACCCGGAATGGCAGGCTGCACTGAACCCGGATTCGGTGAAGATCTTCCAGGCTTTCGGTGACGCCTGTCACCGTCGTGTGGCCTCGCGTAGCAGCCGTCAGGCTGCCTGAACCAGGCGCCGCCGCCGGCCTTTGAATCAGTAGGGGCTTGGCGGCTGCGGCCAGTTAAGAGTGCCACTGTCGCTGAAGCGGCGCGTGCCGAACAGGCCATCGGCCAGTTTGCCGCGCAATACGTAGGGCACTTCCTGGCCCGGTTGATAGCCTGCGACGCCCCAGGCCTGGCGCATTACCGAAAACGCCGAAATGCTCACCGGCACGCTCACCAACGTTTCGCCGAAGCGCGGCACGCTGCCGCTCTGGTCGCTGACGCCACTGGCCAGCGGCTGGCCGTTCACGTCCAGATCCAGCGCCATGCCATTGAAGTTCACCGAGCTGTCATTGGGGTTCTGCACCCGCAGCTTGACCGCGAAGCGCACCTCCAGGCCCTGGCCGGGCAAAGGCTCCAAGCCGACCAGATCGACCCGCAACGGATCACGGTTGCCCAGGCTGGCGCAGGCGCTGAGGCCAGCGGCGAACAGGGTGACAAGGCAAAGACGGAGCAGACGGGGCATGGCGATCTTCCCTGGACTTTGTGGGTTCAGGATAAAAGACCGCTGTGCGTGTAATTAGCTCCCGACACGTTGCCGGCTGCCCAGTACCAGCGCGATGCCTCCGAGCACTGCAACGGCGCTGAGCATCAGACGCAGGCTCAGCGCTTCGCCCAGCAGCAGGCTGCCGCCGATGGCGGCGAGGATCGGTACGCTCAACTGCACCGTGGCCGCCTGGCTGGCACGCAGACCGGGCAGTGCGCTGTACCAGATGGCGTAGCCGATACCCGAGGTCAACGCGCCGGACAGCAGTGCGTAGACCAGGCCAGGCCCATCCCAGTCGAGCTGTCCTAACAGTAGCGCCGCCAGCAGTAATGCCAGCGGCGTTGCGCGTATGAAATTGCCGGCGGTGACCGCCAGTGGATCGCCCTGGCCGCGTCCAAGCAGGGAGTACGCGCCCCAGGCGACACCGGCCAGCAGCATCAGCAATGCGGCCAGCAACGGTGGCGCGCTGGCGCCTGGTAGCAGCAGCGCCAACAGGCCCGCCGTGGCCAGCGCCGTACCGAGGCTGGCGGCCAGGCCCAGGCGTTCGCCGCGCAGCCAGCCCCAGAGCAGCATGCTCAACTGCACCGCGCCGAACAGCAGCAGGGCGCCGGCACCGGTGTCCAGTTGCAGGTAGGCGAAGGAAAAGGCGGCCGCATAGATAAACAGCGCCAGTGCGCCAGGCCAACTGCCGGCCATGGGTTGGCCGCGTTGCCGCAATTTCAGCAATAACCACAGGGTCACTGCACCGCAGAGCAGGCGAATGGCGGTGAAGCTGGCGGCGTCGATTTCGGTTTCACGCAGTGCCAGGCGGCATAGCAGCGAGTTGCCGGCGAATGCCAGCATGGCAAGGGAGGTGAGCAGCAGGATACGCGGAGGCATCGTCCATCCTTGGGTGAAGGTCTGGTGATGCCTCGCAGCTAAACACGTCCGGCGGACGCTTGGCATTGGCGGAAGGTCGCAAATCCCTGCGACCTTGGCCACTTAGGCGCGGGCGTCGATCAGAAATGCGCTTTGACCAACAGGCTGGCGGTGTTCTGGTTGGTCGGGCCGACGAAGTTGTCGCTGACGAAACCGCCATCCTTGATGCCGTACTTGTTCTTCCAGTAGTCGTATTCGATGCCTACGTACAGCTGTTTCTCGCCCCACTTCATCGCCTTGCCCAGGTCGTACTTGATCTGTGGGTTGAAGTGCAGGTTGGCCTGGTAGTCGCCGCGGCGGTTGCTGTCGTTGTCCACCACCCAGTCCATGAAGCCATCGATGAGGATGTCCGAGTCGCCGACCGGAATGGTGTAGCTCCACACCGGGGTGATCTGCCAGACGTTCTTGCCCGGGCGGCTGCCGTCCGGTTTGCGCAGGTAGGTGTTGAGCTGGAAGTAGTCGAAACCAGGGATATCCAGGTCGAATGCCGGGCCGAGCAGGTAGGCATCGACGTCCTTCTCGCCGAACTCGTAGGTGAAGGCCAGCAGCACGTCCTTGATCGGGCCGAAGGAAAGGTCGGCGCCGGTGATCTTGCCGAACGACAGACGCGGGCTGAATTCGCCGTAGTAGGTATGGCCGTCGCCGTTACCGTTCTGTGCGTCGGTGTTGAATTTGATCAGGTCGGTAAAGAAGAACAGGTCACCGAAACTCCAGCCGCTGGCATGCTCGAAGGTGATGGTCTGCTGGATCTCCGGATCGATCTTGAAGTCCTGCCCGTAGAGGTAGGTCAGGCTGTTGTTCTGCCAGTGCAGCAGATCATCGGCGACGGCCTGGCCGCCCGCCAGCAGACCGCTGGCGAGCACCAGCGAAGAGAGTGTGCGATTCATGGAAGCTCCTGGTGGTTAAGACGTGTCGTTATGATTTTTTGTGGCTTGCCGTCCCGGCAGACAACCTTTGGGCTGTCGCGAGGCGACGTGAGAAAACGCGCCCGGCGTTTTAAACCTGTCCGCCCGGTCAGGCTGGTACTGCTCTGAGCAAAAAGGGCGCCAATTCTCGTGTTTGCTCATAGCCGTTGCAAATCAATTGGATACGCATGCGTCTCGGGGCAGCTTTCATATGCTTGTTGCACCGTTTTCTGACCGACAAGACAAAAACGGCCATAACTTGGTGCGCCGCCGTCTGAGTGATGTCAGGCGCTGCGCATATGAGGTGCTTGGGATGTGACGGACGTATGAGCGCCCGAGCGCAAGATCGCTGCCCGCAGCGCACCCCTTGGAGGGGAACGCGTAGGGAGGGCGCCGCCTTGCTGTTAGCGGCCCTGCGCCTGTTCGATCAGTAGGCGCCGGGTCGTTTTCAACAGGCGGTCGGACAGCTCAGGATCCTTGACGCTGCGTGACAGCATCAGGGCGCCGACCATGGCTGAGAGCAGCAGTACGCTTTGCTCGTCGGCTTTATCGCTGTCGAGGTCGCCTTCGATCCGCATCAGACGTTCGCGTACCAGGGCGTCGGTGGTCTCGCTGGCTGCGCCGCGCTGGCCCAGCTCGGCAGACATGGTAGGCAGCGGGCAACCGGCGCCTGGGTTAGCGCGATGCGCGCTGGACAGGTAGCTGGCGATAAAGCGCGTGAGCGGCGCCTCCGCCTCCTTGCCCAGTGATTCGGCGTTGTTGGAAAGCTCCTGCGCGGCGTGACGAAGCGCGGTCTCCACCAGATCATCCTTTGACTTGAAGTGGGCGTAAAAGCCGCCGTGGGTCAGGCCCAGCGCTTTCATCAGCGGTTGCAGGCCGGTCGCGCCGACGCCGTCGCGGCGAAAGCGCAGGGCCGCCTCCTCGATGATGCGTTGGTGGGTCTTGGCCTTGTGATCTTCCGAATAGCGCATGGGCTTTCCCGTGTTTCAGATGCCGGTCGTCATCTTACACCTGCGTCGCTGTTCTGGCGCGGGGCGTTCATGTCGAGAATCAGGCAGGTGGTGGAGGCAACGGCATAAAGGCGTTCATCGACGTCATACAGGCGACCCTCAGCCAGGGCCGTGGAGCGACCGAGGTGGATGATGCGGCCTTCGGCGCGCACCGGGCCGGCCTCGCTGCGCAGCGCACGGATGTAGCTCACCCGCAGGTCTGTGGTCGTATAGCCCTGGCCCGGCTTGAGCAGGGTATGCACGGCGCAGCCCATGCAGGAGTCGAGCAGGGTGGCGATGTAGCCGCCATGCACGCTGCCCAGTGGGTTGTAGTGACGCTGACCCGGCGTGCCCTGAAAGACGAACAGGCCGCTGGCCCAATGCATCGGAGTGAAGTCGAGCACGGCGTTGATCGGTGGTGACGGCAGGTCGCCGCGGCCGATACCGCCGAAGAAATCCATCGGCGTCATGGCCGCCACTTCGGCTAGGCTGAGCGTGCCGGGGGCGGCGAGCTGGCTGCGAATGGTCTGTTCCTCCGCGACCCAGCTGGCGAGGCGGGCCTCACGTGATAAGGCGGTCATACGGGCTCCTAGTAAAGATGATGGACGACATTCAATGTTTCATATTATGGTTGAAATATAAATAGCCGCCAGTCATCCGGCTCGGAGCCTGTCATGCGTCCATCTCAAACGTTGTTGATCATCCTGATGCTGCTCACTGCGCTCGGGGAAACCTCCACGCAGCTGCTGATTCCAGCGTTGGGCGAGCTGGAGCGAGGGCTGAGTGCCGAGCCCGGCAGCAGCCTGCTGGCGCTTTCGTTATTCGTCTGTGCCTTTGGCCTGGGACAACTGCTGCTCGGGCCGCTGTCCGATCGATTGGGGCGGCGCCCGGTATTGCTGCTCGGGCTGAGTCTCTATCTGTTGGCGACCCTGGGCATGTTGCTAGCGCCGAATATCGAGGTGCTGATCGGCATGCGCGTACTGCAGGGTCTGGGCGCCTGCGCTGCGCTGGTACTGGCGCGCGCCATCGTCCGCGATGTGTGGCAGGAGCAGGCGGGGCCGGCCCTGGCACTGACGGTGCTGGGTATGTTCGCGGCGATCGTGCTGTCGCCGGTGGTCGGCGGTTTGCTGACCCAGTATGGAGGCTGGCGTGCGCCACTGCTGGCCACCCTGGTGCTTGGCAGCCTGGCGCTGCTGTCCGTGCTTGGCGGCTACCGCGAGACGCATCTGCAGCGTGACCCGCAGGCTGGTCGTTTCAAGGGGCTGCTGGCCAACTATCTGCAGGTACTGCCCAGTTGCCGATCGTTGGCGCTGACCATCGCCTGTACCTACGGCGCGATGTTCGTCGTGGTGGCCGGCTCGTCGTCGATATACATCGGTTTGCTGGGGCTGAGCGCCGCGCAGTACGGGTTGACCTTTGCCCTGATGGTTTCCGGCCTGCTCGGCGGTGCGCTGTTCACCCTGCGCAACGTACAGCGACTGGGACCGCAGCGGGTCGTCGGGATCGGCGTGGCGCTGGTGCTGCTCGGGTCGCTGCTGACCCTGGCAGTCTACCTGCTGTTCGGCCTGTCGCTATTGGGGCTGTCGCTGCCGCAGGTGCTGGTGACGCTGGGCGGCGGCATGCTGCTGCCCGCCGCCGTGGCCGGCGCGGTGCTTCCCAATCCGCAGCGCGCCGGCTTGGCAGCAGGGCTGATGGGCTTCTCGCAGATGGCTGGCGCCACCCTGGCGGGATTGCTGCTCGGCGCCCTGCAGGATGGCTCGGCCTGGCCTATGGTTGCCTTGAACGCGCTGTTCGCCGTGCTGGCGTTTCTGTTCTTCCACCTTCTGCGTGTCCGCCCGGCCGTTACGGCTGCGGTGGTCGGCAAACTTCCCTGATTCGAGGACAAAGCAATGAGCAGCTATGACGTGGTCATCATCGGCGCCGGCCCCGGCGGCTACAACGCCGCCATTCGTGCCGGCCAGTTGGGCCTGAAGGTGGCCTGCGTGGAAGGGCGTGAGACCCTCGGCGGCACCTGCCTGAACGTCGGTTGCATGCCCTCCAAGGCGCTGCTGCATGCCTCCGAACTCTACGAGGCGGCGGCCGGTGGCGAGCTGAGTGCATTGGGTGTGGAAGTCACGCCGACGCTCAACCTGGCGCAGATGATGAAGCAGAAGGCGGACAGCGTCGAAGCGCTGACCAAGGGCGTGGAATTCCTGTTTCGCAAGAACAAGGTGGAATGGATCAAGGGCTGGGGGCGTATCGACGGCCCTGGCCGCGTGCAGGTCAAACTGCACGAGGGCGGCGAGCGGCTGCTGGAGACGAAGAACATCGTCATCGCCACTGGCTCCGAACCGACGCCGCTGCCCGGGGTCAGCATCGACAATGCGCGTATCCTCGACTCCACCGGCGCGCTGTCGCTGCCCGAGGTGCCCAGGCATCTGGTCGTAATCGGTGCTGGGGTGATTGGCCTGGAGCTGGGTTCTGTCTGGCGCCGCCTGGGCAGCCAGGTCACGGTGGTGGAGTACCTGGAGCGCATCTGTCCCGGCCTGGATGGCGAAACCGCCAAGACCCTGCAGCGCACCCTGGGCAAGCAGGGCATGGGCTTCAAGTTGGGCGCCAAGGTCACGGGCGCGAAGACGAGCCAGTCCGGCGTGACCCTGACGCTGGAGCCGGCCGCTGGCGGTCCGAGCGAGACCCTGGACGCCGATTACGTGCTGGTGGCCATCGGCCGACGCCCCTACACCACGGGGTTGGGGCTGGAGAGCGTCGGCCTGAATACCGACAAGCGCGGCATGCTGGGCAACGAAAAACATCAGAGCGGCGTGCCCGGTGTGTGGGTGATTGGTGATGTCACCTCCGGACCGATGCTCGCGCATAAGGCCGAGGACGAGGCGGTGGCCTGCATCGAGCGCATCGCCGGGCACGCTGCGGAGGTCAACTACGGGGTGATTCCCGGCGTGATCTATACGCGCCCAGAGGTGGCCAGCGTCGGCAAGGGAGAGGAGGAGCTGAAGGCAGAGGGGCGTGCCTACAAGGTCGGCAAGTTTCCCTTCACCGCCAACAGCCGGGCGAAGATCAACCACGAGACCGAAGGTTTCGTGAAGATCCTCGCCGATGCCAACACCGACCAGATTCTCGGAGTGCACATGATCGGCCCGAGCGTGGGTGAGTTGATCGGCGAGTATTGCGTGGCCATGGAGTTCTCCGCCTCGGCCGAGGACATCGCGCTGACCTGCCACCCACACCCGACCCGCTCCGAGGCCGGGCGCCAGGCAGCGATGGGCGTGCATGGCTGGACGATGCAGGCTTAGTGGGCGTTTAGCCCTTGTCCGCCGGTCTCTTCGGGTTGCACCTTGGCACGCGCCAGGGCTCGTAGCCCGGATGCGATCCGGTAAATGCGCCAAGCGCGCCCAGATTGCATCCGGGCTTTATCAGGGAACGTGCTCGAGATTCACCGGTTCACCTGGCTTGATGTGCAGCTTGTTGCGGATATCGGCGAATACCTTGTCGTACTCGTCGCGGCCACGCATGACCGGGCTGCAGTTGGGCGGCAGGCCATGGCGGGCGGCGATGCGGGTGGCGACGCTGGCGAAATTGAAGGCCACGTCGCGGTGCAGTTCGAAGGCCTCCTCGAAGTGCCGGCCATCCACCTCGCCAACCATGCGCATATGCAGCATCGGCCCCTGCTGCGTGTCGTTGCGTACTTCGTAGTAGAAATCCACCGAGAAGGGCGGCGCCAGGCGCAGGCCTTCCGGGCGGTCGAGGTTGTCACGGTGCAGATGGCCGGGGGTGAACATTTCTGTGCTCCTGCGAGAACGCGGCGAGGCCGTGGCCTCGTCACGGATCAGCGGTAATCGATGCCTTCGGTGTCCAGACCGATGCGAGTACCGGAGCTGCCCTGAACGATGGCCTCGATGTTTTCCAGCGAGCCGATCACGGCGGTTTTGCCGGTGTTGCGCGCGAACTCGCAGGCGGCCTGCACCTTGGGGCCCATCGAGCCGGCGGCAAAGCCGAGTTTTTCCATTTCGTCGGGGTGGGCGGCGGCGATGGATTTCTGTCCGGGTTTGCCCCACTCGACGTAGGCCGCGTCGACATCGGTGGCGATCACCAGCAAATCGGCATTCAGTTGTTCGGCCAGCAGTGCCGAGCACAGGTCCTTGTCGATCACCGCCTCGACGCCGCGTAGCTGCTTGCCGTCGTACATGGTGGGAATGCCGCCACCACCGGCGCAGATCACCACGCTGCCCTTTTCCAACAGCCATTTGATCGGGCGGATTTCGAAGATTCGTTGTGGTCTGGGGCTGGCTACCACGCGGCGAAACTTGTCGCCGTCCGGGGCGATGCTCCAGCCTTTCTCGGCAGCCAGGCGTTCGGCCTCTGCCTGGGGGTAAACCGGGCCGATGGGTTTGGTAGGTTTCTGAAACGCCGGGTCGGCGCCGTCCACTTCGACCTGGGTGAGGATGGTGGCGAAGGGCACCTCGAACGGCAGCAGGTTGCCCAGCTCCTGTTCGATCATGTAGCCGATCATGCCTTCGGTTTCAGCACCCAGTACGTCCAGCGGGTAGGGGTTGGCCGCATCATAGGCGTTGCCCTGCAGGGCCAGCAGGCCGACCTGCGGGCCGTTGCCGTGGGCGATCACCAGCTCGTTGCCGGGCGCTACCTTGGCAATTTGCCGGCAGGCGATACGCACATTTTCGCGCTGGTTTTCCGCAGTCATGGCTTCGCCGCGGCGAAGCAGGGCGTTGCCGCCCAGGGCGATGACGAGTCGCATGGTGTTCTCCTTGTTCGAGGTTTGGCCCGGCTGCCATATGGGGAGGTGAAGGAGCTATTCCCGGATTTCATCCGGGCTACGTGACTGCGTCACCGGACAGACCCTCTCCCCCGGCCCCCTCTCCCGCAAGCGGGAGAGGGGAGGCAAGCGTGCAGCGTCAGATGTCAGCCAGGGTCGAAACCAATATCGCCTTGATCGTGTGCATGCGGTTTTCCGCCTGCTCGAAGGCGATGTTCCAGGGCGATTCGAACACCTCTTCAGTCACCTCGATGCCGTTCTTCAGGTTCGGATACTGTTCGGCGATCTGCTTGCCGACCTTGGTTTCGCTGTTGTGGAAGGCCGGCAGGCAGTGCATGAACTTCACTCGCGGATTACCAGCGGCCTTCATGATCTCGGCGTTGACCTGATAGGGCAGTAACTCCTGGATGCGCTCGCCCCAGGCGTCGACCGGCTCACCCATGGAAACCCAGACGTCGGTGTGGACGAAGTCCACGCCCTTGACCGCTTCCTTCGGATCTTCGGTGAGCAGGATGCGTGCGCCGCTTTCCTCGGCGAATTTCTTGCAGGCGGCAACATGTTCGTCGCTCGGCCAGAGTGCCTTGGGGGCGGCGATGCGGACGTCCATGCCGAGCTTGGCGCCGATCAGCAGCAGCGAGTTACCCATGTTGTTGCGTGCATCACCGAGGTAGGCGTAGGCGATGTCGTGCAGCGGCTTGTCGGCGTGCTCGCGCATGGTCAGCACGTCGGCGAGCATCTGCGTCGGGTGATATTCGTCGGTCAGGCCGTTGAACACCGGCACGCCGGCGTAGGTGGCCAGTTCTTCGACGATCTCCTGCTTGAAGCCGCGGTATTCGATGGCGTCGTACATGCGGCCGAGCACGCGGGCGGTGTCCTTCATCGATTCCTTGTGGCCGATCTGCGACGAGTTGGGGTCGATGTAGGTGACGTTGGCGCCCTGGTCGTAGGCCGCCACCTCGAAGGCGCAGCGGGTGCGGGTCGAAGTCTTCTCGAAGATCAGCGCGATGTTCTTGCGCTTGAGGTGCTGTTGCTCGGTGCCGGTGTACTTGGCGCGTTTGAGGTCGCGCGACAGGTCGAGCAGATAACGCAGCTCGCGGGTGCTGTGATGCATCAGGCTGAGCAGATTACGATTGCGCATATTGAAAGCCATGATTCTCTCCTCGTGGGTAGTTGAAACGCCCCCGGCGGTGGATGCCCGCCGGGGCTGGCTGGATCAGTAGTCGATGGGGTCGCGGATGATCGGGCAGGTCATGCAGTGGCCACCGCCACGGCCGCGCCCCAGTTCGCTGGCGCTGATGGTGATGACCTCGACGCCGGCCTTGCGCAGCAGGGTGTTGGTGTAGGTGTTGCGGTCATAGCCGACCACCAAGCCCGGCTCCAGGCAGACCACGTTGTTGCCGTCGTCCCATTGCTCGCGCTCGGCCTCGTAGGCATCGCCGCCGGTTTCCACCACGCGCAGCTTCGGCAGGTTGAGGGACGCGGCGACGACCTCGACGAAGGACTTGTCCTCGCGGCGCACATCGATGCCGCCGGGGCGGCTTTCGTCCGGGCGCAGGGTGAAGGGCACGATGCCGTTGGCCACTTCCGGGAAAATGGTCACCAGGTCGCGGTCGCAGAAGCTGAATACGGTGTCCAGGTGCATGGCCGCACGGGAGCGGCCGAGGCCGGCGACGATGACCTTGTCTGCCGCGCCTTTGGCGAACAGCGCACGCGCCACCTGGCCGATGGCTTGGTGCGAGCTGCGCTCACCCATGCCGATCAGCACGGTGCCGTTGCCGATGGGCATCACGTCGCCGCCTTCCAGGGTGGCCGAGCCGTGATCCTTGTCCGGATCGCCGTACCAGATCTCGAAGGATTCATTGGCGAAGTCCGGGTGGAAGGTGTAGATGGCGCTGGCGAGCAGGGTTTCCTGACGGCGTGCCGGCCAGTACATCGGGTTGAGGGTGACGCCGCCATAGATCCAGCAGGTGGTGTCGCGAGTGAACTGGGTGTTGGGCAGCGGCGGGAAGATGAAGCTGGATTCGCCCAGGTAGGCGTTGAACATCTTCGCCGCCGCGGAATCCTTGTGCTTGACCAGATCGGCCCCGGAAACGCCGCCGATGAGGAACTCGGCGATGCGCCGTGGCTCCAGGCCCTCGATGAAAGAACGCACTTCGTTCTGCAGGCCGAGGCCGACGCTGTTGGGGGTGATCTTGCGGTCGAGGATCCACTTCAGCGCGGCGGGATCGCTGATGGTCTCTTCCAGCAGGTTGTGCATCTCCACGACCTCGATGCCGCGCTCGCGCATCTTGGTCATGAAGTCGAAATGGTCGCGCTTGGCCTGCGATACCCAGATCACGTCGTCGAACAGCAGTTCGTCGCAGTTGGCGGGTGTCAGGCGCAGGTGGGCGAGGCCCGGAGAGCAGACCATCACCTTGTGCAGCTTGCCGGCTTCGGAATGAACGCCTAGGGCTTTCTTGGACATGTCAAACTCCTTCTCGTGGAACGTGGCCCCGGAAGGTCCGGGGCGGCACTTTTACAAACTCAGGAAACCGTCATACAGGCCGAATGCGGCAATGCCGGCGCCGATCAGTACGGCGATGAAGATCAGCTTCTCGACGCCCGTGAACACCGGTTGGCCCAGCTCGCGCTTGGCCTTGGCGAACAGGATTGCGCCAGGGGCATAGAGCAGCGCGGAGAGCAGCAGGTACTGCACGCCGGCGGCGTACACCAGCCACACCGCATACAGCGTGGAGATCAGCGCGATCAGCAGATCCTTGTTGCGTTCGCCGGCGGCGTTTTCGTAGGTCTCGCCGCGCAAGGCCAGCAGCACGGCGTAGGCACTCGACCAGAAGTACGGCACCAGAATCATCGAGGTGGCCAGATACAGCAGGCTGAGGTAGGTGGACTCGCTGAACAGGGTGATGATCAGAAACAGCTGGATCAGCCCGTTGGACAGCCACAGCGCGTTAGCCGGGACCTGGTTGGCGTTCTCCTTGCGCAGGAACTCCGGCATGGTGTGGTCACTGGCGCTGGCGAAGAGAATCTCGGCGCACAGTAGTGTCCACGACAGCAGCGCCCCGGCCAGCGAGATGATCAGGCCGATGGAGATCAGTTGCGCCCCCCAGGGGCCGACTACCTGTTCCAGCACGGCAGCCATCGACGGGTTTTTCAGTCCGGCCAGTTCGGCCTGGGCGAGGATGCCCTGACTGAGGATGTTGACCAGCACTAATAGCAGGAGCACGCCGATGAAGCCGATGACGGTGGCCTTGCCGACATCGCTGCGTTTCTCGGCGCGGGCGGAGAAGATGCTCGCACCCTCGATACCGATGAACACCCAGACGGTGACCAGCATCATGTTGCGCACCTGATCCATCACGCTGCCGAGCTCGGTGTTGCCGCTGCCCCAGAAGTCCGAGGTGAACACGTCCATCTTGAAGGCGACGGCGGCGATGACGATGAACAGCGCCAGCGGCAGCATCTTGGCGATGGTGGTGATGGTATTAATGAAGGCCGCTTCCCTGATCCCGCGCAGCACCAGAAAGTGCAGCAGCCAGAGCACGATAGAGGCGCAGATGATCGCCGGCAGGGTGTTGCCCTCGCCGAATACCGGAAAGAAGTAGCCGAGGGTGGAGAACAGCAACACCATGTAGCTGACGTTGCCGATCCAGGCGCTGATCCAGTAACCCCAAGCCGAGGAGAAACCCATGTAGTCGCCGAAGCCGGCCTTAGCGTAGGCATACACCCCGCCATTGAGGTCGGGTTTGCGGTTGGCCAGGGTCTGGAAGACGAAAGCCAGGGTGAGCATGCCGACACCGGTGATCAGCCAGCCAATAAGGGTGGCGCCGGCACTGGCACTGGCGGCGATATTCTGCGGCAGGGAGAAGATCCCGCCGCCAACCATTGAACCAACAACCAGAGCGATCAACGCGCCGAGGCGCAGTTTTTGAGTCGAGTCAGACATAGCGAGACCTCCTTGGTCTAGTAATAACTACCGGGCAGACTCTTTCGGAGTTTTCCTAATGTTTAACAAGTTCAATGCAGTCGTGATAAATGGGGTTAGAAAGTTTGAAGGTGGTATCACGAAACCGCTGTCATTGCTGAATCAGAGCGTCCTGATGGTATTCACCTGATCTTTATTTATACGTTGGGGTTTCCCGTCAGGTTGCTTAAATTCGTAGAAACCACTTTTTGCATCGTATTTGGGTTCGTCTAGTGTCTGGATTTCCTGACCGCTGTTGAGCACGATCAGCGAGGGGGTAGAACAGCCAGCAAGCAGGCTGAGAGTCAGAGCGGAAAGTACAAGGCAGATTTTTTTCATGATGATGCTCCTAAGTTGTCGTCAGTAAAGTTGGCTTCTAATGTTTCTTCCGGTAGGAAGTCTTTGTCCGGGTTGTAGTCAGGCTTGAGGAAGCTGTCCAGCGCTTCCAGGTCAGCCGGACTGAGGGTGCCGGCGGCCTGCTTCAGGCGCAGGTTGTTGAGGATGTAGTCATAGCGCGCGTCGTTGTAGTTGCGCACCGCGCTGTACAGCTGACGCTGGGCATCGAGCACATCGACGATGTTGCGGGTGCCGACCTGGTAGCCGATCTCGGTGGCTTCCAGGGCGCTCTGGTTGGAGATGATCGACTGGCGGCGCGCCTGCACGGTCTCCACGTCGGTATTCACCGCACGGAACAGGTTACGGGTGTTCTGCACCACCTGGCGGCGCAAGCTTTCGCGCAACTGCTCGGTCTGCCCCAGGCGCTGATAGGCCTCACGCACCTGCGAGCTGGTCAGGCCGCCGCTGTACAGCGGGATATTCAGTTGCAGGCCGATGGAGCGCTGCGAAACATCGCCACCGTATGTAGTGGGTGACGCAGCAGAGTTGGTAAAGCCCAGGCTGTCATTGTCGCCCTTCTGATAGCTGGCCACGGCATCCAGGGTCGGCGCATGGCCGGCCTTGCGCTGGCGCAGGTTTTCCTCGGCAGCATCGACCGCGAAGAAGCTGGCCTGCAGATTGAGGTTCTGCGCAGCGGCGGTATCGACCCAGGTTTTGGCGTCGTTCGGTGTCGGCGCCAATACCGGCAAGGTATGCACGATACCTTCGACTGCCGTGTAGCTGCGATTGGTCAGCGCCACCAGGGCCTCGAAGGCATCATCCACGGCGCGCTCGGCGAGAATGCGGTTGGCTCGGGCAGTGTCGAAACCGGCCTGCGCTTCGAGCACGTCGGTCTTGTCGGAAAGGCCAACATCGAAGCGCTCGTTGGCCTGATCCAGCTGGCGCTTGAACGCCGCCTCTTCGGCACGGGTCGAGGCCAGGGTGTCCTGGGCGCGCAACACGGCAAAGTAGGTCTCGGCGCTCTGCAGAATCAAGCTCTGCTCGGTCGCTGACAGCTCCAGCGCCGCCTGCTCACTGGTCGCCTCGGCCGCCTGCAGCTGGAACCATCGATCGGCACGGAACAGTGGCTGGCTCAGGTTGGCCTGATACACCAGACCGCTGCGCGACAGGGTGTTACTCGGCGAATCGAGCTCGGTGCGGGTATCGCCATAATTGGCCCCCGCCGACAGGTTGGGCAGCAGCCCGGCACGCGCCTGCGGCACCACTTCGCGACGCGCCTGGTAGTCGGCGCGAGCGGCAGCGATATCGGCGTTGTTCTTCGCTGCTTGTTTGTACACGGTGACCAGGTCGGTTTTGGCCGGGGTGGGTAGGGAGGTTGCCCAGCCCTGTGCTGGGATGCCCAGGCAGATGGCTGTCACCAGGGCCAACCTAGCGGTTGTGGTTATCTCCACGTATTAGTTTCCTTATTTGGTCTGTCTTGCATGTCTATTCGAATGGCACCGTGTGGATGGCCTTCTCAATGCAGGGATTTGCGCAGCCGCGACAAGGCACCGATGAAAAACACGCTACCGATGGCGCCTAGGGCAAGCATTTGCGGCCAGACGACAGCCGGGCCGGCGCCACGGAAGAGAATGGCTTGGGCTAGCTCGACGAAGTGCGTGGTGGGTGCCGCCAGCATGACGTTCTGTACGACTTCCGGCATGCTTTCGCGCGGGGTCATGCCGCCGGAGAGAATCTGCAGAGGCATCAGCACGAGAATGATCAGCAGGCCCAGCTGTGGCATCGAGCGGGCCAGGGTGCCGAAGAAGATGCCCATCGAGGTGGTGGCGAACAGGTGCAGGGCGACACCGCCGAGGAACAACAGCACGGAGCCGGGAATGGGGACGGCCAGCCAGCCCTCGATGATGATGCGCATGGACAGGGCGGTGGCGGCCAGCACCACTAGGCCCATCGACCAGACCTTGGCCGACATGATCTCGAACGGCGTGACGGGCATCACCAGCAGGTGCTCGATGGTGCCGTGTTCGCGTTCGCGGATCAGTGCGGCGCCGGTGAGGATGATCGACAGCATGGTGATCTGGCTGACGATTGCGTTGACGGAGCCGAACCAGGATTGCACCAGGTTGGGGTTGTACTGCATGCGTACCACCGCTTCGACGGGTACCGCGTTGGCGCCACGAAAGCGCCTGAGGAACTCGCCGACCTCGTCATTAATGATCTGCTGGATATGTCCAGCCCCCGTGAACGCTTGGCTGACTTGTGTGGCATCGACATTGAGCTGGATGGTTGGCTGGCGTCCGGCTAGCAGATCTTGCTGGAACTGCGGCGGGATGTTCAGGGTGAAGGTATAGCGCCCGGCGTCCATGCCGCTGTCCATGGTTTCCAGGTCGATGGCCGCGGGCTTGATGAAGTAGGGCAACTGGAAGCCGCCGACGATGCGCGTCGACAGTTGCGAGCGATCCTCGTCGAGCACGCCAATGCTGGCCCGGTGCGGCGACTCCGGCACACTGTTGGCTTGGGAGTAAATGCTCAGGGTGAAGGCGTAGAGGATCAGCAGCAACAGGGCCGGGTCGCGATACAGGCTGCGCAGTTCCTTGATGCCCAACTGCAGGATGTTGTTCAGTTTGCGCATCTTATTTCTCCTGCTTCTTCAGGCCGGCGACGCTGAGCAGGGTCAGTGTGGGGATGGTGATCAGCAAGGGAATGAAGTAGGGGTAGAGTTCGGCCAGGCCCAGCGCCTTGGAGAACACGCCACGGCTGATGATCAGGAAATGGCTGGTCGGGTAGAGGTTGCCGATCAAGGCGCTGGCGCCTTCCAAGGCCGATACCGGGTGGATCAGACCGGAGAATTGCGTAGCCGGCACCACGGTGGCGATGGCGGTGCCGAAGATCGCGGCGATCTGGCTATTGAGCACCGAGGAGATCAGCAGGCCGAGGCTGGTGGCGCAGGTCACGTAGAGCAGTGCGCCGAGTGTCAGGGTCAGCATGCTGCCCTTGACCGGCACATCGAAGAAGCAGACCGAGAAGGCCACCAGCATGAAGAAGTTGGCCATGCCCAGGGCGATATAGGGCAACTGCTTGCCGATCAGGAACTCCAGGCGGGTCACCGGCGTGACGTAGAAGTTGGTGATCGAGCCCAGCTCCTTTTCCCGCACCACGCCCAGGGCGGTGAGCATCGCCGGAATCATCATCAACAGGATCGGGATCACCGCCGGCACCATGGCTTGCAGGCTTTGCACATCGGGGTTGTAGCGGTAGCGCAGGGCGATGTCGAACTGGCTGCGGGCCGCATTCCCGGGAGCCGTCGCGGCAAGCTGCTGCAGGTAGCCCTGGTGGATGCCCTGTACGTAGCCCTTGACCGTATTGGCGCGGGTCGGCATGGCGCCGTCGACCCAGAATCCCAGCTGTGGTACGTCACCGCGCTTGAGCTCGCGACCGAAGCCTGGCGGAATCTCCACGGCCAGGCTGATATCGCCCTGGCGCATGCGCCGTTCGAGTTCGTCGTAGTCGCGCAGTGGCGGTTTTTCCTGGAAATAGCGCGAGCCGGTAAGGGTCTCGGCATAGGCGGCGCTGGTGGTGGTCTGGTCGCGATCGAGTACCGCGTAGCTCAGATCCTCGACATCCAGGTTGATGCCGTAGCCCATGATGAACATCAGCAGAACCGTACCGATCAAGGCCAGGGTGGCGCGAACAGGATCGCGGCGCAGTTCCATGGCTTCGCGCTGGGCGTAGCTGTACAGGCGCCGAGGGCTGAAACATGATTTTGCCGCGCTGGCATGGACGAATTCCGCCTCCTCTGGTGCCTGCTGCGGGGCGTCCGCCGGTGTGTCGTCAGCGGCATCGCGCAGGTAGGCGATGAAGGTTTCTTCCAAGGTGGACAGGCCGCGCTTGGCCATCAGCGCCTGCGGCGTGTCACTGTCCAACACGCGGCCGGCGTGCATCATCGACATGCGGTCGCAGCGCAGCGCCTCGTTCATGAAATGGGTGGAAATGAAGATGGTCACGCCATCCTTGCGCGACAGGTCGATCAACAGCTCCCAGAAGCCGTCGCGGGCTACCGGGTCGACGCCGGAAGTCGGCTCGTCGAGGATCAGGATCTCCGGCTGGTGAATCACCGCCACCGCCAGCGACAGGCGCTGGCGCACCCCCAGGGGCAGATCCTCCGGCAACTGCTCGGCGACTCCCTGAAGATCGAACCTGTCGAGCATTTCCTGAATGCGCGCGGGACGCCGTTGCGGCGGGATTTCGAACAGCCGGGCATGCAGGTCGAGGTTCTGCAGCACACTCAACTCGCTGTACAGCGAGAACGCCTGGGACATGTAGCCGACCCGGCGGCGGGTGTCGATGTTCCTTGGGTCGACCGGTTTGCCGAACAGGAAGGCTTCGCCTTCGCTGGCCGGCTGCAGCCCGGTGAGCATCTTCATGGTGGTCGACTTGCCGCAGCCGTTGGAGCCGAGGAAGCCGAAGATTTCCCCGCGCTCGATGCGGAAATCTACATGATCGACGGCGACGAAATCACCAAAGCGGCAGGTCAGGCCGTGCGCCTCGATGGCCACCGCATTCTCGCCGCTGGCCGCCGGGCGCGGTGGAATCACTAGGGTATGGTGGCCGCTGCGCTTGGCTTCGGGCAACAGGGCGATGAAGGCTTCTTCCAGATTGTCGGTGCCGGTGCGTTCGAGCAGTTCGCCAGGGGTTCCGATATCCAGCACCTTGCCGTCGTCCATGGCCACCAGCCAGTCGAAACGCTGGGCTTCGTCCATGTAGGCGGTGGCGACCAGCACGCTCATGCCGGGGCGGCGCTTGCGAATGCGCTCGATCAATTCCCAGAACTGGTTGCGCGCCAGCGGGTCGACGCCGGTGGTGGGTTCGTCGAGGATCAACAGATCCGGATCGTGGATCAGCGCACAGCACAAGCCGAGCTTCTGTTTCATGCCGCCGGACAGCTTGCCCGCCGGGCGTTCGACAAACGGCGCCAGGCCGGTGCTTTGCGTCAGGTCGGCAATCCGCGCCCTGCGCTCCTGCTCATCCTGGCCGAACAGGCGGCCGAAGAAGTCGAGGTTCTCGAACACGGTCAGGGTCGGGTAGAGATTCTTGCCCAGGCCCTGGGGCATGTAGGCGATGCGCGGGCAGACGTCGCGGCGGTGGCCGGCATCGGCCATGTCGCCGTCGAGCACCCGTATCGTGCCGTCCTGCATCCTACGCGCCCCGGCGATCAGGGCCAGCAGGCTGGACTTGCCCACGCCATCTGGGCCGATCAGGCCGACCATGCGGTTGGCGGGGATGTCGAGGGTGACCGCGTCCACCGCGCAGGTTTTGTTGTAGCGCAGGCTGACCTCGATCAGTTGCACCACGCTGGGGTCGTTCGCTGTCATGGTGTGATTCGCACGTGCAGGCTTTCGGGCCACTCGGCGGCGGCGTCAAGTTTCAGGTAGGCCATGCCGGGAACCCCGGTCTTGACCTGTTCGAGGTGTTTTTGCAGCAGTTCTGGATCGATTCGGGCCTTGACCCGGAACATCAGTTTTTCCCGTTCGTTGGCGGTTTCCACTGTCTTGGGGGTGAACTGTGCGACGCTGGCGACGAAGGTCACCTTGGCTGGAATTACATATTGCGGTGCGGCATCCAGGATCAGTCGCACGTCCGCGCCCAGGGCGACTCGACCAGCCTGTTGCGCCGGCAGGAAGACGTTCATGTACACGTCGTTGAGGTCGACCAGATTGAGTACCTTGCCGCCGGCACCCAAGACTTCACCTGGCTGGCTGACGCGATACTGCACACGGCCACTTCGGGGCGCCTTTAGCCGGCTGTCCTCGATATCCGCTTGCAGCCGCTCGACGCTGGCCTGGGCTGCCTCCACGCTGGATTCGGCCTCGATCACCTGCGATTGCGCAGCATCTATGGCGGCCTGGCTCGACAGAACCTGGGAACGGGCGGCGCTGAGTGCGGCCTGGCTGCTTTGCAGGGCGGCCAGGTCATCGTCGAGTTTCTGCTGGGGCAAGGCATTGCGTCTGACCAGGGTCTCGGTACGGGCGTAGCGCTTCTGCGCCGCAGTCAGCTCGGCCTGACGCTGGTGCACAACGGCTTCGGCGGTGGCTTTCTCGCTGATGCGCAGGGAAACTTGGGAATGGGCCGTGCGGGTGGCGTTCTGCGCCTGGCGAACCTGGGCCTGGGCCTGGCTCAACTGGGCGGTGAGCACCTGGATGTCCATTTGCGCGAGTACTTGTCCGGCGGCGACGAAATCGCCTTCGTCGACGTCGATCTGCAGCAGACGGCCAGCTAGTTTCGTGGCGACGTCCACTTCGGTTGCCTCGATCCGGCCATTGGCGCTGGCGAAACCGGAACCCAGGCCGCTCGGGCGCAGTTCCAGCCAGACCAGTGCGGCCACGGCGGCCAGGGCGACGGCGGAGGCCGTGTGGATCAGGGTTTTCTTCTGTTGTGGCTTCATCGAGGGTTTCCTAAACTTCGGGCGGTCATTGCTTCACGTAGCGCCCAGGCGCTTGTTCTAGGGGAGGGTATTCGGCATTGCCCATCCGCGTGATGGCGGGCCGGAGCTGGCCGGCATGCCCGGCCAGCCAGGCGAACCAATCGACCCACCAACTACCTGCGTGTTGTTGAGCGCTTTGTAGCCAGTCGTCAGCAATCGGCGTGATGTGCTCGTTTACCCAGTAATGGCGTTTGTTGCTTGCTGGTGGGTTAATCACTCCGGCGATGTGGCCAGAAGATCCGAGGACGAAGCGTTTCGATCCCCCAAGAAGAGCCGTGCTGGCATAGGCACTGCGCCATGGGACTATGTGGTCATCGTGGGTTCCGAGGAGGTAGGCTGGCGCCTCTATGGAGCGCAGATCCAGCTTGACCCCGCACAGCTCCAGCTCGCCCGACTTGAGGTCGTTCTGCAGGTAGGTGTGGCGCAGATACCAGCAGTACATGGGGCCAGGTAGGTTGGTACTGTCGTTGTTCCAGAACAGCAGATCTAGGGCGCGTGGTTTCTGTCCCTTGAGGTACTTGTCGACGTTGTAGTTCCACCACAGCTCGTTGGGCCGCAGCAGGGAGAAGGTGTTGCCCATATCCTCTCCGCGGAACAGGCCACATTTACCACCATGGCCACCGATGGTGCGCTCGCGGTAGGCCACCAGTTGCTCATCGACAAAGACACTGATCGGCCCGGTATCAAGGTAGTCGAGGAAGGTGGCGAACAGGCTCAGACTGGCAATGTCGTGGTCGCCCCTCGCAGCCAGCACTGCCAACGCGCAGCTCAGCAGGGTGCCGCCGATGCAGAAGCCCAGGCAGTTCAGATGACGCTCGCCACTGATGACCCGGGTAGTGCGTAGGGCGCTGATCACTCCGTCCTGGATGATCTGCTCCCAGGTGATGTCAGCCTGTTTCTGGGTGAAGTTGCGCCAGGACATCAGGAATACCGGGTGACCCTGTTCCAGCAGATGGCGAACCAGAGAATTTTCCGGGCTGAGGTCGAGGATGTAGTACTTGTTGATGGCCGGCGGGACGATAAATATTGGCCTCTGGTACTGTGTATCGGTGAGCGGCAGGTATTGGATCAACTGGAACAGCGGAGTTTCCAGCACCACCTCACCGGGAGTGACGGCGAGATTCACGCCAACTTCGAAGTCGCCTCGGTCGCATTGACGCAACTTGCCTTCTTGTAGGTCTCCGGCCAGATGCAATAGACCACTGAGCAGGCTGGCCCCCTGGGTTTCCACCAGGCATTTCAGGGCATCGGGATTGCTCAGCAGGAAGTTGCTCGGGGCGCTTGCGGCGATTGCCTGCTCGATCAGGTAGCGCAGACGCTGACGTGGCTTCTCTTCTTTGATGGTGAGCAGCTCCAGCAATTTCAGCAGAAATCCGGAATTCAGCAGGTAGAAGGCGGCCATGGAACCGAACAACGGTTCACTCCAGTTGCCACTAGCGAAACGCCGGTCGTCGAAGTCGAACGGTTGACGGGCCAGCAGTTGCTGGCCAAGCGCTGTCCATTGTTGCTGGTAGTCAACCTGCAATTGTTCCAACGCTTCGGGGGAGACATTGAACCACTGGCTTTGGTCATGCCCGTTGAACCAAGAGTTTTGCGCTACGTACAGGCGCAGTTGCTGTAGGGCGAAGCTGGTGATGAAAGGCGCCTGTCCTGACCAGTAGTGAGCGAAAGAATGTGAATTGTTCATGTTCATGGTTTGTCCAAGAAAATGAAAAAAGGCCGCGCCCGGCAAAGGGCACGGTGCGATCATTTCGGGGAATACCCTCACCGCCATCCAGGCGGTGAGGGTGCAGGGGAGCTCGCCCGATAGATCCGCGAAATCGTTAGTCAGCGTTCAATGGCCAGCGCCACGCCCTGGCCGCCGCCGATGCACAGCGTCGCCAGGCCTTTCTTGGCATCGCGGCGGATCATCTCGTGCAGCAGGCTGACCAGCACGCGGCAGCCGGAGGCGCCGATCGGGTGGCCAAGGGCGATGGCGCCGCCGTTGACGTTGACCTTGGCGGCATCCCAGCCCAGCTCCTGACCAACGGCCAGTGCCTGGACGGCGAAGGCTTCGTTGGCTTCGATCAGGTCTAGCTCGTTCAGGCTCCAGCCGGCTTTGTCCAGGCAGTGGCGGCTGGCCGAGACCGGGGCGATACCCATGATCGCCGGATCGACGCCTGCGTTGGCATAGGCGCTGATTTTCGCCAGCACCGACAGGCCCAGCGCTTTGGCCTTGGCTGCGCTCATCAGCAGCACGGCGGCGGCGCCATCGTTGAGGCTGGAGGCATTGCCGGCGGTAACGCTGCCGTCCTTCTTGAACGCCGGCTTGAGTTTGGCCAGCGACTCGGCGGTGGTGCCGGCACGCGGCTGCTCGTCACGGGCGAAGGCGATTGGATCGCCCTTGCGCTGCGGGATCAGCACCGGGGTTATCTCGGCGTCGAAACGACCAGCTTCGATGGCGGCCACGGCCTTCTGCTGCGAGGCGGCGGCAAAGGCGTCCTGGGCTTCACGGCTGATGCCGTACTTGTCCACCAGGTTCTCGGCGGTGATGCCCATGTGGTAATCGTTGAAGGCATCCCACAGGCCATCGACGATCATGCTGTCGAGCATCTGCGCATGGCCCATGCGCAGGCCGGTGCGGGCTTTGGGCAGCACGTAGGGCGACAGGCTCATGTTCTCCATGCCGCCGGCAATGATCACCTCGGCATCGCCGCAACGGATAGCCTGGGCAGCCAGGTGCAGGGCCTTGAGGCCCGAGCCGCAGACCTTGTTCAGGGTCATCGCAGGAACGACGTGGGGCAGGCCGGCGCGAATCACAGCCTGGCGTGCGGGGTTCTGTCCGGACGCGGCAGTGAGCACCTGGCCGAGGATCACTTCATCGACCTGGGCAGCATCGAGGCCGGTCTGCTCGAGCAGGCGCCGGATGACGATGGCGCCGAGTTCCGGTGCCGGAATCTCGGCCAGGCTGCCTTGGAAGCTACCGATGGCGGTGCGGGTTGCAGCGACGATAACGACGTCGATCATCTGGAATGCCTCATGTTATGACTAGTCGATTGCGCATCACTGCATATTCATGCCGCCGTTCACCGAGAAGTCGGCGCCGGTGGCATAGGCGGATTGATCAGAGGCTAGCCAGGCTACGATCGAGGCAATTTCCTCAGGCTGGCCGAGGCGACCGACGGGGATTCCGGCAATCATGCCTTCAAGGATGTCTGGGCGAATTGCCGCAGTCATATCTGTCTTGATATAGCCAGGGGAAACCGTATTGACGGTCACGCCCTTGCCACTCACTTCTCGGGCCAAAGCCATGCTGAAACCATGGATACCGGCTTTGGCTGCAGAGTAGTTGGTCTGGCCGAACTGACCCCGCTGTCCATTGATCGAGGATATGTTGATGACACGCCCCCAGCCCTTGGTCAGCATGCTCTCGATGACCTGACGGGTTGTGTTGAACAGGCCGGTGAGGTTGGTATCGATCACTGCTTTCCAGTTTTCGGGAGGCATCTTGCGTAGCGTACCGTCTCGGGTGATCCCCGCATTGTTGACCAGTACATCAATCGGGCCGACATTTTCGCGCACCATCTCAAAAGCCTGGCGGGTGCTGTCCCAGTCGGTGATGTCGCAGTCGATGCAGTGGAAGTGGAAGCCAGCCTCTAATTGCTTCGCCATCCAAGAGGCTTTGCGGCTTGAGTAGGGGCCGCAACTCACCACTACGGTGAAACCATCCTGGTGCAGGCGCTGGCTGATCGCTGTGCCGATGCCGCCCATGCCGCCGGTGACCAGTGCTATACGTGTCGAATTACTCGAAGTAGCCACTGACCATGCCTCCTTAATCGAAGCCTTGATATTTTGGTCAAGCTTCCGGTGCTTCACGGGCAGGAACAATGTTTCTGGGTGACGCTGGGTTGTCCTTGCGCGCCAATTCTGTCGCGTTTTGACAGTGGTTCGGCCTGGTCTTGATCTGGATCAGGAAGAATGCCTTGCGGGCCTCTAATATGCGTATTTCACGGCGATCAATCGTTTGCCTTTCGGCTGGGAACGGGCGCAGAGGGATGCTATGTACAGGATCAGTTCCAGTTACGTCGGGATGCTGGTGGCTATGCTGCAGGCGGAGGGACTGGATGCGGTGCGTTTGTGTCGTGAGGCAGGAATCGATATGTGTTTGCTGGCACAGGAGGATGCGTTCTTCACGCGCGCTAGCGCCTATCGACTGATGGCGCTGGCCGAGTTGGATTCGGACAATCCGAATCTCGGCCTCAAGGCTGCCGTGCATTTCAAACCTGGCAGTTTCCAGTTGGTGGGCTACGTGATGATGTCCAGTGCCAACCTGAAACAGGCTCTGGAGCATTTTGTGCGTTTTCACTTGCTACTTGGCAATGGTGTCACTCTCGCACTGTCTCCTGAGCAAGGCGGGCGTCTGCGTTTGACATGTTTGGAGCATCCTGAAGAGGGCTGTCCCAGAAATCGAGCGTTTGAGGATGCCGGTGCCGCAGCCCTGTTGGGTTTTTGCCGTTGGCTGATGGGGGGAGGGCTGCCGCAACCGCTGCAATTCGATTTTGTCCATGACGAGCCGGGTAATCTCCCTGAATATCAGCAGTTATTCGGGTGTTCGTTACGTTTCGGTGCCCAGCACACTAGTGTCCTGTTCGACCAGCAAGAATTGTTGCGCCCGTTGAGCACGGCCAATGAGGCGCTTGCGTTGTTACATAAGCGCTTCGCCGAGTTTCGTCTGGGGCAGTTGGGTGGTGTCTCCTTGGGGGGGCGCGTGCGTGGCCTGATAATCGAGCGCCTGGGTCAGGAAGGATGCGACATGGAGTCGATCGGACTGGCTCTTTGCATAAGCAAGCGTACCCTGCAGCGAGGCCTGGAAAAGGAAGGGCTGAAGTTCAAGGACATTCTCGGTGATGTTCGCCGGCAGTCGGCCGATTATTACCTGTGCCGCAGCTCATACAGTCTGACCCAGGTGGCCGAGTACCTGGGGTTCCACGATCAGAGCAGTTTCCACAAGGCCTGCCTGCGCTGGTTCGGGAGGTCTCCGGGTCGATACCGGCTGGACGAAGGCGAGCAGAGTACGCCCCATGAGGATGTCTCAGATGCCGCTCATCAGGCTGATGATCAGTGCATTGACGATATCGATGAAGAAGCCGCAGACCAGCGGAACGATAATGAACGCCTGGTGCGCGGCTCCGTAGCGCTGAGTAACTGCCGTCATGTTGACGATGGCCGTTGCAGTTGAACCCAGGGCGATGCCGCCGAAGCCGGCGGCTATCACGCTGGCTTCGTAGTTGCGGCCCATACAACGGAAAACCAGCAATACGGTATAGAGGATCGTCAATGTTATCTGCAATGCTAGGACTGTGACGACGAAGACCAGAACACCGCCTAACTGCCACAACTGCAGTCCCATCAGCGCCATGACTAGAAACATACCCAGGCAGATATCGGATATCAGCGCCAACCCTTGGCCGGCTCCGCTCCAGTGCTTGATGCGTTGACCGCCGATGGCTGCTTGCAACAGGTTACGAATGACGATCCCGGCCAACAGGCAACTGACAAACGAGGGGAGGGTGATTCCGCTGTTGAGCAGCAGCAAGTTGAAGCCGTGGCCCAACATCAGCGTCATGTTCAACCACATCCAGGCCCACAGGATGTCGTAATGGCTGATGGGGGCGGAGATGTCTGCCGAGGTTGCTGGTACTCCAACTTCCAGGTCTGAATCGCGAGAGGGGGTTAAGGCGTGGCGGCGTATCAGGTAGTTAGCGATCGGCCCGCCGATACAGCACGCTGCGATCAACCCCACTGTGTTACTGGCAATACCTAGCTCCATGGCATTTTCGATGCCCAATTGCTCGGTGAACAGCGGTGCCCAGGCCAGGGTGGTACCGACGCCGCCGGTGAGCGAGATCGAGCCGAGCATCAGGCCGGCTCTGGGATCCAGGCCGAAACCGCTGGCCACGCCCATACTCAGCAGGTTCTGCAAGACGATGAACACGCTGGCGAGTACCAGCAGAATTAGCAGCGGGCGGCCACCCTTGACCAGGTTGCGGATATCCGACTTCAACCCGATGCCTGCGAAGAAGTAGAGCAGCAGTACATCGCGTACCTCCAGGTCGAAGACCACTTCGATATCCAGTATGTAGAACAGAACGGCGGTAACAGCGGCACAAAGGAAGCCACCGAGCACTGGTTCTGGAATGCTGTAGCGGCCTAGTGGTTCGTAACGCTGTGCGAGCCTCTTGCCCGCGAACAGCAGCATGATCGCCAGAGTAAAACTGACCAGCCCCTCAACGAGAAAGGTATTGTCCTGCATGAAGAGTCCTTGCGGTTAGCCGAGGATGTTCAGGCCGCCATCGACGAAGTGGACGCCGCCAGTTTGGCCCTGACTGGCATTACTGACCAGCCATGCGCACAGACCGCCGACTTCTTCCAAGCTGACTAGGCGGCGCAGGGGCGCGCGATGGGTAGAGGTTTGCAGCAGGTGATCAAAGTCTTTCAGCCCGGATGCTGCTCGAGTCGGCATGGGGCCGGGGGAAATGGCATGCACGCGGATGTTGTGTGGCCCCAGCTCGGTGGCCAGGTAGCGCACACTTGATTCCAGGGCGGCTTTGACTGGGCCCATCAGTGCGTATCCTTCGATCGTTTCCTGGGCTCCCAAGTAACTCATGGTTACCAGACTGCCGCCCTGGGGCATCAACGGCTCGGCCAGGTGCGCCATGCGGATGAAGGAGTGGCAGGAAATGTCCATGGCCTGCTGAAAGCCGCTGCTGGAACTGTCCAGCAGGCGGCCGCGGATTTCCTCTTTGGGTGCGCTGGCCAGGCAGTGTACGACGAAGTCCAGTGATCCCCATTGCTCTGTAATGTGCTCGAATAGAGCCTCTAGCTCGCCGGGCCGGGTGACGTCCAGCGGCATCCGCACGCTGGCTTGCACCTGTTGCGCCAGGGGCTCGACATGCGCCCTGGCTTTCTCATTCAGCCAGGTGATGGCCAGTTCCGCGCCCATTTCATGTAGCGCTTGGGCACAGCCCCAGGCGATCGAATGGGTGTTTGCGATGCCTACCACCAGGCCGCGCTTGCCAGCCAGGGACAGACTTTCTTTGATGCTCATGGGTGTTGCTCCTGATACAGGTGCCAGCTATGGCGCGCGATGATGCTCTCTTCGTCGGTGGGGATGACCCATACTGATCGGGTGCTGGATGTACCGGATATAAGCTCGGCGTTGCGTCGGTTCGCCGTGTCGTCTAGCTGCAGCCCGAAGAGCGGCGCGAGATGCTGTAGTACCTGGGCACGCAGCTCAGCATCCTTCTCGCCGATACCGGCCGTGAATACCAGTGCGTCCAGTCCGCCCAGGCATGTGGCAAGCCGACCGACTTCCTGGGCGATACGGTAGGCGTAGTAGTCGATGGCCAGGGCCGCGCGCGGCTCGTTGCTGGCGCGTAGCTTGCGCATGTCGCTGCTGACCCCGGATATGCCGAGCAGGCCGGATTGTCTGTACAGCAGTTTTTCCAGCTCATCAACAGATATGCCTTGCCCCAGCAGGTACAGCAATACGCCTGGATCCACGGCGCCGCAGCGGCTTCCCATGGGTAAGCCGTCGAGAGCACTAAAACCTGTTGTCATTTCGATGCTGCGGCCAGCTTCGATAGCGCAAAGGCTGGAACCATTGCCTAGGTGAGCGATGACCAGCTTGCCAGTAGCGAGCTCCGGTGTTTTGTCGATTAGGCGCTGGCTGACGTATTCGAAGGACAGGCCATGAAAGCCGTAACGGCGTACGCCCTGTTCGTATAGCGCGTAGGGCAAGCCGAAGAGTTGACTGATTTCATTGCGTCCAGCATGGAAAGCCGTGTCGAAGCAGGCGATCTGGGGCAGTTGAGGGTCGTGCTCGAGCGCGGCATGGATTGCCGCGAGGTTGTGCGGTTGATGCAGTGGTGCCAGAGGCTCCAGCGTCTTCAGACGTGCCAGTGTAGTGTGATCCACGCGCACCGGTGCGCTGAAATCCATGCCCCCGTGCACCACACGATGGCCGATCAGCACCGGTGGGCGATCCTGTAGGCCTTCTTCAAGGACACGATAGATCTGCTGGAAGGCCGCCTGCATATTGGCAATCTGTTCCGGCTCGAAACTCGTGTCCTGCATTATCGTTCCGTCGGCCATGACGACCTGTAGACGTGGCGCCACGCCAATCCCGTCCAGCTTTCCGCGCGCCAGCAAGCGAGGTTGATCTTCGCCCCGGCGACCGGAGAATAGGCCGGTCTTAATGCTCGAAGAGCCTGCGTTGACGGTGACGATGAGTTCGTCCTGAACAGGGCTCATACAGGTATCCCCAGGCGAGCGCGCCGTGCTTCGGCAAGTAGCACGGCCAGCCCACAACTGGCGATGCGCGCTCTTGGACTGTCAGCGCGGCTGGTGAAAACAATAGGTACTCGGGCGCCAAGGACGATGCCAGCAGCTTCGGCTCCGGCTAGATAGATCAGCTGCTTGGCGAGGATGTTGCCCGCTTCCATGTCCGGTACCAGCAGGATGTCCGGGTCGCCGGCGACTTCTGAGTGGATACCCTTGACCCGCGCGGCTTCGGCGTTGATCGCATTGTCGAAGGCCAGTGGCCCGTCGAGCAGCGCGCCGTCGATCTGTCCGCGCCGGGACATGACCACCAGTGCGGCGGCCTCCAGGGTTGAAGGCAGCTTGGCGGTGACGGTTTCCACCGCCGACAGCAGCGCCACCTTGGGCTGTTCGATGCCGAGAGCGTGCAGCATCTGGATCACATTGCGGCAGATGTCGGCCTTGTCTTCCAGGCCGGGGAAGATGTTGACCGCCGCGTCGGTGACGAACAGCGGCTTGTGGTAGCTGGGCACGCTCATGGCGAACACATGGCTGAGGCGCCGTTCCGTGCGCAGACCGTTTTCGCGGTCGGCCACGGCATGCAGCAGTTCATCGCTGTGCAGGCTGCCTTTCATCAGCAACTCGCCACGGCCTTGGCGGATCAGGGCGACACCACGCTCGGCGGCGGCGTGGCTGTGTGGCACGTCCTCCACGGTCAGCCCGTCGATATCCAGACCGGCTTCGCTGGCGGTTGCCGCAATCTTCTGGCGCGGGCCAACCAGAATCGGTGTGATCAGCCCGGCCTGGGTGGCCTCCAGCGCCCCGCGTAGCGCGTTCGCCTCGCAAGGATGCACGACGATGGTGGGCAGCGGGCCAATCTCGGCGCAGCGGTTCAGCAGCGCCTGGTAGTGATCCAAGCTCATTCGGCGTTGCCTCCCTTGTCCGGGCTCGCGAGGCCAGGTGCGGGCGCGGAGCGGGTTGCCTTGATGCGTGCTGGTTTTTCCGGCGCGGCCACTGGGCTCCTGCTCCGGGTCGCTGCCGGGGGCGGGCTGGCATCAGTCTGTGCCTGCGCCTTGGCAGGCCGGGCGGCATTTTTCTTCCTTGGTCGCGTGGCGGCCTTGGACGTAGGGGCGTCCGCCTCGGGGAGGCGCAGGCTTGCCTGGATTTGCTCTGGCGGGCTGTCCACCGTGATGAGTGGCACGGATGGTTGGGCGAAATCCGGCAATGGGTGTTCGAGCAGATCATGCAACCGACGCCAAAGATCACCCACGGCACCCTCGGCGTACAGCAACTCAGGCACGAGGTGCGTGGCGGCTGTCAGGACGACTTCACGCTGGCTGGCCTTGGCTAGCAAAAGGGGCAAGGTGTTCAGGCTTTCCTCGGGGTGGGCGAAGACCAGTAGATCCTGCAGGCGGACGCTGTCACGTACGGCGAGAGGGTCGATGCCGAGCTGTTGCGAGAGCGTGCGAGCGCGCTGGGCGAGCTCTTCGATGCGTTCTTTGCCGAACCTGCCGCTGGCACGTGCGAGCAGGCAGAAAATGCGAATGAGCGCTTCCCGCTCCCCACCCTGGAGAAGCGAGTCGTGCAGATGCTCGATCAGAGCCTTGTCCCGTTGTTCTATGTGGCTCTGTTGCGAGCGCGGTGCTTGCCCTCCGGTCAGGGTGCTCAGCCCGCCGTAGAAGCTGTGGAAGAGCAACTCCTGGGATGCATCGCGGATGTCGCGATAACCATCGAGCTGGGCCTCGATGACGCTGGAGAATACCTCTTGCCAGGCAAGCAGGGGGTTGTTGGGGGATGCCGGGCGGCGATTGGTGCGGGTCAGGGCCGCGCTTCCCGCCAGCCACCAGAGGGCTGGATTGAGGCTGCTCCAGACGATCTGCTGCTGGTGAAATGGGTGGCTCTTGCGCAGGGATTCGGCGAGTGGTTCGTTGATCGCCCTGCGCATCCAGGGCCGCACGAACCAGTCGTAAAGCGTGCTGTTGAGTCCGGAGACGCGGTCGACCAGGGCGAATTCACGCTCGTCGCTTCGGCCATCTTCATCGTGGGCGAGAATATCGGCGATACGCCGGGACTCGAAATGTACCTGATACGCCTGGTCACCACTGGGGGATGCCGGTAGATCGTCGATCATCAACTCGTACAGGCCAGGCGACAGCAGGGCGATGGCATCGATGGCGCCGAGCAGCTGCCGGTGTTCGCGCCGGGCGACCTTGCCGGAGACGAAGATGCCCAGGTGGCCGATGCTGGCATGCTGCAGGTAGACGATGGTGCGTCCGGCGCTGCGCAGTGCCAGGTCGCTGGGGTAGACGTCGGCTATCCAGTTCAGTGCCTGCTGCGGCGGAGTGATGTTGTCGCCGTACGAGCAGAACACCACCACGGGCGCCTCGATGCGTTTCAGATCGATGCCGCTCGTGCGACCGGAACCGCCGGCCAGGCGGTTGCCGATGAACAGGTCGTCGACGATCACCTCGATCTCCTCGCTGTTGAGCAGGGTCGGGCTGCCCCACCAGCGTTCGAAATCGAGAAAGCGCGGGGTTTCGGCGTCGACGTCGCGGAACAGGTTGTAGTACTTGCTCCAGTAGGTGTTGGCCGGGTTCAGGCTCTCGAAGTTGCTCACCAGCCAGGTGCCGTCGAAGCGGCCGTTGCCCAGGTCGCTGCCCAGGCGGGTCATCCAGGCGCCGCCGAGCAGGCCGCCGGCATAGCGCATCGGGTTGCGCCCGTTGACGCCGGCCCAGTAGGACAGCGGCGCACCGTTGACGATCACCAGGCCCGGCAGTTCCGGACGTGCCGCCGCCAGGCCCATCAGCGCCCAGCCGGCCTGGCAGTTGCCGATCACCACCGGCTTGCCGGCCTCGGGATGGCGCGCGCTGACCGTTTCGATATAGCGGGCTTCGGCCTCGGCGATGTCGAGCAGGGTCTGGCCGGGCGCGGGGGCATGGCTGAAGGCGATGAAATAGGTCGGATGCCCGGCGCGCAGGCTTTCGCCAATTTCGGAGTCTTGCTTGAAGCCGCCGATGCCGGCGCCATGACCGCCGCGCGGATCGATGACGATGACCGGCTGACGCGTGGCATCGCTTGGCTGGTCAGCCGTTGGAAGGATGCGCAGCAGGGAATAGTTGACCGGATGAGGCAGGTCGTGGCCGTCGATCAGCACCTCGTAGGGAAACTTGAGCAGCAGGGGATAGCCGGCGCGCTCGTGGGCCAGGGTATTGTCGCCACGCTGGCGCAGTGCATCCCAGAACAGCAGGCCGCGTTGCCCGCAGTCGACCAGGTATTCCCAGCAGTCTCCCGGGCTGGGGGCACGCAGGCGACCTTCGTTGAGGGGCGCGAGCAGGGCCGCATGGCGTTGGCCGAAGGCATCGAGCATAAGCTTGCCGTGCAACTGCTGCAGACGGCTGAGGTGTTCGAACAGATTATGGAATGAGGAAAAGCTGTCTTCTCGCTTCGCAAAAAAACTTTCCTGGCTCATGAGCATTTCCTATCTCGGTGGCGTGCTAAAGGCCTGCGCTCAATCCTCCCCTTGGAGAGGCTGCATGGCGTTAAGGCTAGGTTTATAGCGAATCGCTGCGGCTTGGGCAAAATTTTTTTGCAGTGCAAAAAAGCTCTTGCGATCTTTTTTGTGCGGTGCAATATTATGCTGGCGCGGCAGCTCCATCATGGATGGCTTTCGCGTGTCAGGCCGTAGGTGGCCTTCCCCATTGCCAGGAGATCCGACCATGTCTTTTTTTGATTCGGAAAAACTGCAAAGCGCACAGAAAGCCAACCTTGACCTGCTGCAGCAGATCAGTGGCAAGGTATTCGAGAGCGTCGAGCAGCTCAGTCAGTTGCAATTCAAGGCGCTACGCGCTTCCAGTGGCGAGCAGTTCGACAGCTTGCGCAAGCTGCTGTCAGTGCGTGACCCGCAGGCCTTCGCCGAGTTGCAGGCGTCCTTCGCTCAGCCGGCAGCCCAGGCGGAGCGCCTGCTGGAGTTCAATCGCGAGGTGTACGATCTGGTCTCCAGCACGCAGGCGGATATCGCCAAGCTTGCCGAGCGCCAGGTCGAGGCGGGCACCAAGCAGGTGCGGGAACTGGTGGACGTTATCGCCAAAAACGCCCCGGCGGGTGCGGAACCGGCGGTAGCCGTGCTCAAGTCGGCACTGGAAAGCGCCGGCAGTGTCTATGAAAGCGCGCAGAAAGCCGCCAAGCAGGCAGCCGAGATCGCTGAGAACGGCATCGCTGCCGCCGCTTCCGCGGCCGGTCAGGCCACTCGTGAAGCCGGCAAGGCTGCGGGCGGGCGCAAGTAAGGCAGGGCGGCCGTGTCACGGACGGTGATGAGTTTCATTGCTCATCACCGTCTTTTTTCGTCTGCCTGAAATTGCCGGGTGGGATGCCGCCGAACATACCGAATAGGTTCTGGGTGCCCAAGTAGAGCTTCTTCGACTGTTCTACGTACTGGCTCATCATCTCCTGCATGACGGGCACCTGCTTGTGCATAAAGTCGCTCCAGGCCTGTGAGGATTGCACCCCGGTCTGGGTCTGGATTTCGATCACAGTCTGGATGCTCTTTTCCAGATAGTTGCCGAGCATGCCCTGGAATGGGCCATAGAAACGGATGATGCCCTTGAGCATATCGCTGGAGAAGAGCGGCTCGCCGTCGCTTTCCGCTTCCTGAATGATCTGCAGCAGGATGCTGCGAGTCAGATCCTCGCCAGTCTTGGCGTCGACCACCTGGAACGGTACTTCGTCGATGACCAACTGGCGGATGTCGGGGAGGGTGACGTGGGTGCTGGTATGGGTGTCGTACAAACGGCGGTTGGCGTATTTCTTGATCAGGCGTGGGGCTCTGTGGCCGTCATCGGACATGTGTAGCGTCTCATTATGAGTCGGAGTGTCTGTGGCAGGTATTATCTCAGGCCTCTCCCGGTGTAGATATATTGTTAATGCGGGGATAATTGGTTGTTTTAGTTTTTCGGATATAAGGCCGTAAGATATTCGCAGATACTTACTTGGGGCTGGCATCTACCGCCAGCAGAATCACTTCGCGCTGTATCAGTCGAGATGGCGTCTGAACCATATGCGGATCGTGATGATCCGCGCCATCTCCGACGTAATGGGTATCTACCGATTGTGAGCTCTTCAACTTATACCACCACTTCGTTCACTGTGAGTCGTTCACTGCGTTGCTTTCCGTCAGTCCTGCTGGTTCTAGTGCTGGCCGGGTGTGCAGGGGTCAAGGTCACGGCGGTCAGCAACAATGATTACCTGGCCCAGCGCCGCGGTGATGTGTTGACCACCGGCAACCTCAGTGCTTCGGCGGTTGCTGCCCTGCAGGTCGTGGGCAGTGATGAGAAGCGCTGCCTTGCTGACCTGCCGGCCTGCCGCGAGGCGCTGGACAGCACAACGGGGTTGCGTGACGAACAGCGGCTTTCCACGCTGGCCGAGCTGTGGCTGAAGGAAGCCCAGGACGGCGGCAAGGTGATGGCGGCGGAGGCCCGCACCGATGCCTACCTGGAGAGTGCCCGGTATGCCTACGCCTACCTCTTCCTGACCACCCGCACACCGAGCCAGCGCGCCCTGGAAGACCGGCAGACGCAGGTGCGCGACTACTACAACTTTTCGGTGCAGCAGGCGCTCGTCGAGGTCTTCGATCGCTACCGTGGACGGCCACCATCACCCGAGGACACTCAGGGTAATTTCCGCCTCAAGACCGGGCGCTGGACGATCGGCGGGCGCATGACCGATGTGAGGCTGGCCGATGACCGCCTGTTGCCGAAGGAGCTGATTCCGGCTGCGTCCCTGTCCTTTGGCGGGTTGCGCAACCAGTACCGTCGGGATGGACTGGGTGCCGAGTTGGTAGCGGTGACGGCCAAGCGCGTGGTGAGCAAGGGGAGCGATGAAATACCCTGGAGCGAAACCCCCTTCCCGGCGATTACTGCCGTGGCGCGCTTTCCCGGGGAGACCCTGGAGCAGGTGTTGTCCACCTATCAGGTGGAAGTGATCGGTTATGACCCCTACCGGCAGGATTCGGTGGACATGGCAGGTGTGCAGGCGCCCCTGGCGGCCAACTTCACGTCGGGCTATGGCCTGTGGCTGGCGCGTTCCGGGTTTGCCCGGCAGTCCCTGCTGACTCTGGTCGGACGCGGCGAAGTGTTGGAACGCCCCCATGTCTACCTGCTGCAGCCGTTCGATCCCGACCGGCGCATCGTGGTCATGCTGCATGGCCTGGCCAGCAGCCCGGAGGCCTGGATCAACGTGGCCAATGAAGTGCTGGGCGACGAGGAACTGCGCCGCAATTACCAGATCTGGCAGGTCTACTACCCGACCAACCTGCCGCTGGCCGTCAACAATCAGGCCATCCGCGAGGCCATCGAGCAGACCTTGGCGAATTTCGATCCGCAAGGCACGGCCAAGGCCAGCCACGATATGGTGCTGGTCGGGCACAGCATGGGGGGCGTGTTGTCACGGCTGATGCTGTCCTCATCGGGTGACCAGTTGTGGGATGCCATGCTGGGAAGTTACGGGATGCAAGGCGCGCGCCTGGAAAAAGCCCGGGCGAAGCTCGGGCCCTACCTGTATTTCGAGCCATTGCCTCAGGTGAGCCGGGCCGTATTCGCTGCGGCGCCACACCGGGGTACCCCGTTTGCCGAAAATCGCGTGTCGCGCTGGGCCGCAGGGCTGGTGAAGATGCCGGTGTCGATGTTGAACCGTTTCAAGGAGGTTGCCCAAGTGCTGGTTGACCCCAATGCGGCGGCACCGGTCGCGTTGGTGCGCCCCCTCAACAGCATCGACAACCTGAGCAACCAGGACCCCTTCGTCAAGGCCGCAGCCGACCTGCCCATTTCGCCACGAGTGCACTATCACTCGATCATCGGCAACTACACGCCAGACCTCGAGGTCCTGCTGTCCAGTGACGGCGTGGTGCCGTACGCCAGCTCGCACCTGGCTGGCGCCGACTCGGAGCTGGTCGTGCCATCGTGGCACAGCGTGCAGGAAACACCGCAGGCGATCATCGAAATTCGCCGCGTGCTGCATGAACACCTCACCGGCCTGGCCAGCCCCAAGGTGGCTACGGTACGAGCGCCATGAACGGGCTGTTGGGTCTTCTCCTGCGCAGTGTCCTCGCGCTGTCGTTTTTTCTGATCATGGCCTGGGGCGTGCTGGCGCTGTTCTACCAGACTGGAGGGCTGGCAACCTGGGTGCTGATTGCGGGCTGGTGCCTGCTTGGCTGCATTCTGCAGGTTCTGCTGTGGCGCGGGCGTCCCATACTGGCGCTTGTCGGTCAGGTGCTTGTCTTCGCCGCGTTGCTGGTCTGGTGGACAAGCCTGGAACCGTCAAACCAGCGTATCTGGGCTGGTGATGTCGCGCAGATGACCCAGGGCGAGCTCGTGGGCAATCAGCTCATCCTGCACAATGTGCGCAACTTCAACTGGCGCAGCGATGATGACTATGACGTTGCCTGGGAAACACGTCGCTACGATCTCGACCAGCTCGCCTCGGTCGACCTGATCACCTCCTATTGGGGCATGCCGGCCATCGCCCATGTTCTGGTTTCTTTCGGCTTCACGGATGGGCGTTTTCTGACGTTCACCGTTGAGGTGCGCAAGGAGCAAGGCGAGGCCTATTCGGAGATTGGCGGTTTCTTCAAGCAGTTCGAGTTGAGCATCGTCGCCACTGACGAGCGTGATGCCTTGCGCGTGCGCACCAACGTGCGCGGCGAAGACAGCTATCTCTATCGTATTGCTATGCCCGACGAGGCGATGCGTGCGTTGCTGCTCTCCTATGTGCAGCAGGCCAACGCCCTGGTCGATCAGCCGCGTTTCTACAACACCATTACGGCCAACTGCACCACCATCGTTTTCGACATGCTGCAGACGATCATTGGCGGACTGCCGGTCGATTACCGTTTGCTGCTGACAGGCTACCTGCCGGCCTATGTCATGTCGGTCGGTGGCCTGCAGGGTGGCTACAGCCTCGATACGTTGCGTCAGCACGGGCGCTTTACCGAACGGGCACGGATGGCCAACGATGCGAGCGATTTTTCCAGGCAGATCCGGCGCGGAGTGCCCGGCTGGGTCTCTCCCACCGATACCAGCCACAATGATGAAGGCAGAGACTGATGCGAGAACTTGAAGTGATGATTGGCCTGATCGGCCTGGGATTCCTGCTCCTGATGGTCGGCTACAGCCGGCGGGAACGGGACAGTGGTGTGCTGGTGATGGCCACAGGGATAGTGGTGATGTTGGCTACCATTGGTTACAAAATCTACATTGAGCTGAGGTAATGAACCATCCTGCACTCGTTGTTTGTTAGTTTTTGCAGCAGAGCGCCCGTTCCGTGAGCTTAAGTCGGGGCGGAGGCTCTCGATGGGGTATTGGTGAGCTAGTTTTGAATTTCGATAAAGTAGCCTGATGACTTTACCAATGGGTGATGTCGCTTGGGTTGCCACAACTATGTCGAACCGTCTACCGTCCCCGAATGAAGTGAATCCCTCACCCAGGCCACCCGGCCCCGCGAAGAGGTCCACCACCTGAATGGCGTGGTCGAGCTCACCTGTAGGGTCTGTGGGCGTACTATCGAAAAGATTCTTTTGGCCTTGAGTCATGGACATAGTCAGTAAGGAAGTCAGGTCTCGCATGATGGCGGGCATTCGGGGCAGCAACACGTCACCAGAAATGAAGGTCCGACGCCTGCTGCATCGGCATGGTTTCAGGTATCGCCTGCACCAGAAGGATCTTCCTGGAAAGCCTGATTTGGTGCTTTCTCGCTATCGTGTCTGCATTTTTGTTCACGGTTGCTTTTGGCACAGACACCCCGGATGTCGCTACGCTACTAGCCCCAAGACCCGGTTGGACTTCTGGCAGAGAAAATTTGACCAGAACGTCGCCCGAGATACCAGGAACAAGGCTGTGTTACTGGCATCGGGGTGGCGGGTGATACAGCTGTGGGAATGTGGGTGGTGCCCATCCACGGTGGTGGTCACAAGGTGCCACAGCCATACTTCCCCGGCCCCAGAGTGCTTGGCCGCAATAGCTCATTCAATAGCCCCGAGCATGTCTGGAGATTTTTCATGCGAGCTATAGATCCCTGCGACTAGGGGCCACTCACAGCAGTCACGTGGCTACGACTGCGGAGCAGGTAGGATCTTGCCTGCTTGCCGTTGCTTCATCTCCGTATACCAATGGCCCCGGGTTGCGGCGGGAAATTCGATTGCTCCCAGAATGCGCCCCTGACCATATCGAGGTGGCTTCTGCGGCTGGCGAATGCTCGCCAAGACGGCGCTCTCTGCGGGGCGTACATGTGATTTCATGCCTGCGCCCAGTCGGCCATCACCGTACACGCTGATCGACGAGATGGACTGGTGCCCCATGATGTAAGCCATGCTTTCTGGGCTTTCTCCGGATGCTTTCAGAATTGATCCCATCTGGTGCCGGAAGCTTTTCAGCGTTGGCTGCTTTTTCCTCTTGGGCCAGAGGCGTCGGCACTCCTTGCGCAGGCAGTCTCTGATGGCGGTATTAGTGCGTGGGCACCCGGCCATCCACTGCGCGGCCCATTCCACCAACTTCAGCGTTCTTGGTTTGTCGATTACCAAGGTGCGGTCAGCGCCACGGTGCAGTTCAGCCGATTTCTTGCCTCCAATGATGTGCACGTGGTTGCCGGAGATAGTGATCGTGCGCATCTCGCATGGGCGTACACCGAGGCAATAAGCGAGCACCAGTGATGCGGCTTCGTCGAGATTGCCGCCTGCGCGCAGGTGCTGGTGCAGCAATTTAAAGTCTTCGAAGGGGACTTTCCGAATCTGCCCCGGCTTGGGCTTTTTCACTATCTGACTGCCTGGTGCCGTGACCGGGTTGACCAGCGCTCTGATGGTGTTTGCTGCCTCGATGTTTCGCCGGGCAAGCTGGTCATTCATTAGGGTGTTCTTGAGGGTGCTGAACGCATTCGGTCGATAGTCCGGTGCACAGGCAAGCAAAGCTGCGCAGATCTGCGCCGAAGATGGATCGTCCTCACCGCAGTGAGACCGATAAAAGTTTTGTGCCCGGGTTTGGTACCGCTGCAAGGTCGTAGGTTGCATCGCTGTCATCTCTCTTCTTGTTGTTTTGATGACAAAGCTAAGCCGCTTCGCGAACGGCGTTGTGTCAGCTCGAACTCCACTGAAACACTCCGCAGCCGCTCCGTTTTTCTCGTTACGTCCGAACTGCCTCAACGCCCCCTTACTCGCGGCGCGAGTAAGGGTTGCGCGCTCTCACTCACGCGACCCGCTTCATCTAAATTCAGCGTGCGCCGTGAGCAAAAGCGCGCGCAAGCGTTTTGTCATCAAAATCGAAGAGCAGCCAGCGCCATGGCGCTGAAAGGACGAGCCGGGGTAGCGCGAAGCGGTGCGTGGCTGGCGTGTCGAAATGGGGCATTCAAAAATGCTAGCCACGCAGTGGCGATTTGGTTATGAAAAAAGTCGCCGAAGTCAGTGTTTTCAAGGGTTGTAGCGATAATATAACCAAAAAAAGGAGTGCCAGTTTTGGCACGCTGAGCGCCATAACTGGCCAGCTCGGTGTCGGTTTGGGCCACTTTCAGCGCCGTATTGGGCACTCAAACTGCCGCTAGCGGCACGACCCCGAGTGTCGCAAAGTCATGGTGCGACATACACGGTGTATCGTTGCGACATGGCCAGCGTGTCGCAGCGTATCTGTGCGACAGTCCACGTGTGTCGCATAGGGGTTCCGCGACACTCACTGAGTGTCGCAGTGCCTCCTGCGATACGCAGGTCATGTCGCATCGGCTATCCCATCGCACTGCTAGTGCAGCTGCCATGGCTCTGGATACTCCATAGTTAGCATTCGATGCAGATAGTCATCCAGCGATTGCGCACCTTTTAAAATGTTGAAGCTGAGGATTACGTAGAAGCTGCCACTTAGCGTGTGCAGCACCCAAAACGGCCCCTCTCGCTCAGCCTGAACGATGGCTGATGTATGAATGTAGGCACCGTCACTGAAACGATCAGCTCTCACATGCCGGTAAGTGATCCCGTAGCCGCTTGATCCGCGAATATAGGCATCAGTCAGGTATCCGGTGACGGGTCTGCTGAAAGGAAGGTCTTCGACCTGCTCCAGCAGCTTCTGCAAGACTGGGTGTGTATACATGGCTATGTCGACAGATCAGTAAATGTGTTGGCTCGATCAGAAAATGCTCGCAACGGCGTCTGCGCTGACCTGGATGCGCGTGCCTGGTCCTAGAAGCAAGTAGGCTGTATTGAGCGTTCTGAAATGGAACTCCTCGTGATGGTGCAGAAGCGACGTTCGGACGAAGTCTCCGACATCCCACCGTCTTTCACTGTCGAAGATAACCGTGTGTGCATAGACCAGAGCAGGTTGTCGTCGGGTCTTTGCCAGTTGTAGGCGCTGGCTTTCAGTGACATCCAGATCAAGCCACCGCCAGTTCCGCACCAAGCAATAGCCGCCATAAACAAAATGCTGCCGTGCATAGGCCATGGCCTCAGTGTCGTTCATGCCACTGCCGCTCATCGGCTCGCCTGCTGAATACAGCAAGTCCGCCATTTCCCTAAGTGTGGCCATGGTCTAAGGCTGTTCGTGCTGAGCGCTGCTATGGTGGTGCTCCTCAAGCTCAATGCTGCACAACAGGGCCGCAAAGTCCGAGTCGAGCAGATGAATGCGCTGAGGGCGGGCATCCACGATGGATTTGATGATCGCGTCGACCCGTTGTGAAACAGGCATCTGGCTTGGCGATTTCGAGCGGTCATGCTGATAAATGTGCGGATTCCACGGTCATCT
>NZ_DJSX01000064.1:0-5138 GCF_002439135.1 Pseudomonas sp. UBA6323
CTCCGCCGCGCAGGGCAGTGAGCAACGGCCCAACCAGCGGCTCGGACTGGCCCTGCAGGCGGTCCGCCGGCAAGGCTGCCAACACGGCGTCCAGGGCCGCCTGGTCGGCGGTCGCCACCGCGGCAGCGGGCACCGGCCTGCGCGCGGTCAGCGCGGCGGTGCCGCTGGCCGACGCCGCGGGGCGCGACAGCACCGGTTCGCCGTTCTGCGGTTCCGGGATTCCGAGCTTGGTGCGCGCCCATGCAAGCGGCACGTCGATCCCGGTGTTGACCGCGACCTGGATGGATCGAACGGCCTGCGCGCGTTCTTCCGGATCATCCACGTCGAACACCAGACGCGGCGCCCGGCGAGGATCACCGGCACCGGGGCGATTCAGGACGAGCAGCGGCCACAACAGGTCACGGCTGATGGAGCCGGCCAGCTGGCGTGCATCGCCCGCTTTCAGATCCTGACGCACATCATCGTGCACCTTGCCCAAGGCGTATGCGCCGCCGCCGCCATCGCTGGTCTGTGTGGTCAGGGTGCCGCCGAGGACCGCCTTGCTGATGGCGTTGTCGCACTCGCGCATCATCGAAAGGAATGGCGCTTCGCTGCCCTCCGCGGCCTTCTCGAACTGGATACTCATGCCGTCCGGGATGATGCCGGCCGCCGAGTGCCCCAGCTGGGTCACCGCGCGCAGCAGCGTGGCCTTCTCCGGGTCGCCGGTGCCAGGCGGATACGAGCCCAGGCGGATGGGCAGGCCGTAGATCTCCAGCAGTTCGGCCAGGTCGCGGGTGGCGTAGTGCTTGAACAGGTACGGCCATGCGAGCACGCGGAACAGCCCCGTGCGTGCGACGTAGCCAGAACGCGCCTTCGGCCGGTGCACCATCCAGCCGAAGGGCAGCAGCGCCTCGCCATCGGCGTTGTTGCTGCGCAGGCGCAGCGCATCCTGGTCGCGGCTGGGCAGCTTGAACCACGTCTGAGGGCGGTGGTGGAACTTACGCACCCGGCGCTCGCGGCCGAGGCGCTCCCACTCGAACTCGATGGCACTGAAACCGTGGCCGATGCCATCGGCCATGTCCAGGAGCAGTTCTTCCCAGCCCTCGATCTCCCCAACCATTTCGGTGAGGTAGCCCGCGTCCGCCTGCTCCTGTGCCGAGGGATTGGCCGGCGGTACGATGCGCCAGTCGATAGAGGCCAGCACCCGCTTACGCTTGCTGATCTCGGCGAACAGGTGGGCGTCCCGCTCTTCCATGTCCATGAACAACTCGGACTGGCCCTGCAGGTTGCCCAGCTCCGCGCTTTCCAGGATGCGGCTGAGCTTGACCGGTGTCAGGTTGCGGCTGGGATGACCGGCGAACTCACGCTGCAGGTGGGCGATATGCGCCGTCTCGCTTTGAGGCTCGGACAGCACCTGGCTGCGCAGCGGGTTGCCATAAACGTCGATGATGGTTGCCATGGGTTCTCCTACCAATGCCCACCGAAGGCGCCGGCGGGCATGTCCTCGTCTTCGTCGCTGTCCCGCTTGCCTGGTGCGGCTTCCCACTCGAACGCAACAACCAAGTTCAGGCTTGCGAACCACGCCAGGCATACCGCGACGGCGAAGTCGCCATGCCGGTGCAGCTCGGGGTCCTTGATGTCGCGGGTTTCCTTGACGACCTGCGGCACGCCCTCGACGTTCTCGATGGCGCGCAGGTCGTCGCCCAAGGTGGCGTCGCGGGGAATATCGATCTGCCGATCTTCGAAGCCCTGCACCAGCTTCGGCATCCACAGCCCGTACCAAGCCCTGTTGAGCTTGATCTGGTGCACGTGCGAACCGAACTCATCGGCGGTGTACTCGGCGATGGTTTCTCCGTTACCCGTAGCGTCGATGGCCTCGCCGGACCAACGAGGAAGCCGCCGATTGATGTGCCACAGCAAGTCCTGCTGCTGACGAGTCGGGACGTTGTGCAGTTCGATGGCAAACGGCACGCGCCGGCGCATGGTCTGCTCGATCTCCATCGGCACCATGGTCGAGAAGTGGCGGTGCCGGGCGAAGTCGTAGCCGAGGACGTGCCGGCTCTGTGGGTTGAGCTGCTCGAGCAGCGGGTCGACGTGGACAGCGATCCATTCGTCCATCCATGCCTTGCGGTCATTCGGGGTTTTCTGCACGAAATCGTCGGGCAGGGTGAGGCGCAGTACCGGGCGCTCTTCACGCATGGCCTCTTCAATCCAGACGCCCGGCAGCAGCACGCCGTTACCGTCGCGGGGAATGGCATCCAGTTCCTCGCGCATGGCCGTCAGCCGTGGGCCGTAACCCTTGCGGATGCGGGTGTACCAGCGGACCTTGCCTTCGGACGTTGCGGCTTCGCCGCTCATCCAGCAGGACCGCTCGTACAGACCATTGCCTACGGCATCATCGAACGTGGTGGTCATCACCGCCGCGTCCTCGCCGTATTTCCCCTCCTGGATATCGGTGCAGAACTGGTTGAACGGGTTGTTGCGCCCGTTATGGGAGCTGATGACGACGATGCGGCCGCCCCAGATCAGCAGCGCGGTGGCGGCATCCAGCACGCCCTGGACATCGGGGTGGAACGCCGCTTCGTCGATGATGACGATGCCCTGCAGGCCGCGGATGTTGGCCGGGCGCGAGGACAGCGCCGTGATCTGGAAGCCACTGGCGAAGCGGATGCGGAAGGCGGTGATCTGCCGGGTGTTGCCCTTCTCGTCCTGGTCCTCGAACAGGAACTGCTCAATGGCGCTGACGCCTTCGGCCTGCGATTCTGCGATGGTGCGGGCAAACTTGGCGCAGTAGCCGATGAACTCCAGGCCCTTTTCCTTGGTGTCGCCGATGTAGAAGACGTTGTTGCCGCCCGCAGATTTGCGCGAGGCGGCGGTGATGGTGCTGTCCAGAGCCATGGCGAACGTCATGCCCGTTCGCCGGCCCTTCGGCAGGGCAAGGATGCTGACCTTGTGGGCCAACTCCACCGCCTGCACCTGGTGGGCCATCAGCACGCCCTCGGCGAGGGGGTCGAAGTTGGCCGGAATCTCGCGGGCACGCGCCGGCAGTTCGTCCCACTCGACGATGGCCTGGGTGCTGGCGAGCGGCCGCATCTGGCCCATCAGCGCTTGCCCATCAACACGCGGTCACGCCAGAAGCGGGCCGCATTCTCGTCCAGGCCCTGAGCGCGCACGGCGTCGTCCAGGCGGGCCTCTTGCTCCTTCAGCAGCTCGGCGCGGGCCTGGTCGCGGATCTCCGCGGCGAACTTCTCGCGGGTGATGGCGGCGCGGGTCAGTTCGGCAATGCTCTTGGCCGTCTTTCCGTACAGCGCGATGCGCTTGGCCGGAGAGATCTCCTCGTTATCCGCGTCCGCCGCTTCCTGGAACTCAAGAAGCGCCTCGAACAGGTCAGTCTGGACGAGGCCGATGATCGCATTGCTGCGATCTGCGGTCTCGTCCGGCGCCGCGGCGGCCACCATCTTCATCGCCTCGGTACTGGCACTGATGGCCGCCAGACGGCGCTTCAGCCTCTTCGCACGTTCGTTGACGGTGGTCTTGCCGATCTCGTAACCCTGCTCTGCCAGCCATTCGGACAGGGCGACGCATCCGCCGAACGCATTGGCGACCAGGCGCTGGTCCAGTTCCTGCCGCACTTCCGGCGGCAACTGGTCAATCTTGCTCGGGGGCGGCATGGCGCGACCTCACCAGTACTTCTGCGGGCGGGCGATGCCGGGGCCGCAGTCGATGGTGTATTCGGCGATGTCAACGCCGTGACGGGTCAGCGATGCGTGCCACGGGCCGCTGGGAGATTTTTCCAGCTCCACCAGGCGGCGATTGTCGAGATAGTCCAGTTCCCGCCGTACCTCCAACGACGACGCATCCGGATACATGTCCTGCGCCGCGCCGACGAGCACGGCCTCCTTCAGCCCATACGGGCGGCCGCGGTTCAGCACCAGCAGCAGCAACCACCGCAGCTGCTCGCGGCGCACCTTGTCCAAATCGACGCCGGTATTCACTTCCTTCCCCCTTGGATCTGGATGTTCTTGACCTCGACAGCGATAGCGTCGAGCTTGGATTCCAATACGCCTTGGCCCCGCGCCCAGTCCTCACGGCGGACGTATGTGACCGGCATGTCCGCGAGCAGCTGGTAGAACTTCAGCTCCAGGTCGTGCCATTTCTGGCTGTCCCGCTGGATGGCCTGCAGGCACGCGCTGCTCGCGTCGCTGCTCGCTTGGATGCGCTCGCGCATTTCGCGGGCGAACTGCCACAGCAGGAGCTTGACCAGCCCGGCATAGGCTGCGATCAGGGTGATCACCAGGGTGATGAGGTGCCACAGCTCGAATTCCAGTTTCACTTGCCAGCTCCTGCTGCCTTCCTACCGAAAGCCTGACGCAGAAGTTGCGACGGAGCGCGCTCCAACCCGCCCGGATTCTTGGCAGGTTGGAACTCGGGCGCGGTGCCAGCGCCAGCACCGAGGAACGCCGCGGTGGCACGGTCTTCGTTTGCGCGAGCGAGGATTGCCTGCCACTCGACCTCACGCATGAGCCCGTCGTGTACGCAGACCACCGGCTGACCGGTCGGGGCCGTGCACGCGAAAGCGGGAGCTGCCGGCCCCTGCAGCTGATCCGTCAGCGCAGGCGGCATGCGCACGTACTGGACGACCGGCACTTCGACGATTTCAGTGCGCACCAGCGGCGGGCGGGCGCCCATACAGGCCGTCAGAAAGAGCAGCACACACAGGGATGCGACGCAGCGCATTGCAGTCTTCATGCTTGGATGCCTCAGCAGTAAGGGTTTGGCGGCGCCGTTCGGCGGCGACCTCCAATTGAGCGATGCGGTCGGCGCGGGCGGCCAGCTCCCGCTGGGCCGCCTGCTCGATGCGGTTCCTCCGCTCGCGCTCTTCGCGCAGCGTTGCCTTGATGGTTGCCAGGGTTTCGGCCTGGGCATTTGCGTGCAACAAAGCTGCATCACGCTCAGTGGTCAGCTGTTTGACATCGTCGTCCCTGGACTGGCGACCGATGACCACGCCACCGCCCACGAGCGATGCCAGCACCAGGAGGATGCCGACGATCTGTCCGGCGATCCCGGCCGGGGGTGTCATGACGCCACCGCCCGCTTCGCGCGCCGCAGCTTCCACCAGGTGTAGAGGCTCGCGCCGGCAGCGATCAGCACGACCACAG
>NZ_DJSX01000070.1:0-3756 GCF_002439135.1 Pseudomonas sp. UBA6323
CAGCGCGTGATGATCGCCATGGCCCTGGCCAACGAGCCGCAACTACTGATCGCCGACGAGCCGACCACCGCACTGGACGTCACGGTGCAGCTGAAAATCCTCGAATTGCTCAAGGATCTGCAGGCGCGCCTGGGCATGTCACTACTGCTGATCAGCCATGATCTCAATCTGGTTCGCAGAATTGCCCATCGCGTATGTGTCATGCAGCGCGGTCGCATCGTCGAACAGGCGTCGTGTGAACAATTGTTCCAGGCGCCAGAGCATCCCTACACCCAGGAACTGCTCGGCGCCGAGCCCAGCGGCGAACCTGCGGCCAACCCCGCGGGCCAGCCGTTGCTGGAAGTGGACGACCTGCGCGTGTGGTTCCCGATCAAGAAGGGCCTGCTGCGCCGGACGGTGGATCATGTCAAAGCGGTAGACGGTATCAACTTCAGCCTGCCCCAGGGCCAGACCCTGGGCATCGTCGGCGAAAGTGGTTCCGGCAAATCCACCTTGNNTCGCCAGCCGCGGTGATATCCGCTTCCACGGCCAGCAGCTGCAGGGCCTGAGCCAGCAGGAGGTACGCCCGCTGCGCAGGCAGATGCAGGTGGTGTTTCAGGACCCCTTCGGCAGCCTGAGCCCACGCATGTCGGTGAGCCAGATCGTCGGTGAAGGTCTGCGCATTCACGGCATGGGCAACGAGGCAGAGCAGGAACAGACGATCATCGACGCGCTTTTGGAGGTAGGGCTGGATCCGCAGACGCGGCATCGCTACCCCCACGAGTTTTCTGGCGGGCAACGGCAGCGGATTGCCATTGCCCGGGCACTGGTGTTGAAACCGGCGCTGATCCTGCTGGACGAGCCTACTTCGGCGCTCGACCGCACGGTGCAGCGTCAGGTGGTGGAGTTGTTGCGCGGCTTGCAGGCCAAGTACAACCTGACCTATCTGTTTATCAGCCATGACCTGGCTGTAGTCAGAGCGCTGAGCCACCAATTGATGGTGGTCAAGCAGGGCCAGGTGGTCGAACAGGGGTCTGCCGAGTCGATCTTCAGTGCACCGCAACACCCTTATACGCAGCAGTTGCTGGAAGCCGCATTTCTGGCCCCGGCAACGGCTCACTGATCCTTGAAACAGGAAGAGGAATAGCACAATGGGTTTTCTAACCGGTAAGCGCGTACTCATCGTTGGCGTTGCCAGCAAACTGTCCATCGCCTCGGGTATCGCCGCGGCCATGCACCGCGAAGGTGCCGAGCTGGCTTTCACCTACCAGAACGAGAAGCTCAAGGGCCGCGTGGAAGACTTCGCCGCCGGCTGGGGCTCCAGCGCCGACCTGTGCTTCCCCTGCGACGTGGCCAACGACGATGAAATCGCCGCGGTATTCGAAGCGCTGAGCAAGAAGTGGGACGGCCTGGACTGCATCGTCCACTCGGTAGGCTTCGCCCCCGGCGACCAGCTCAATGGCGACTTCACCGACGTCACCACCCGTGAAGGCTTCAAGATCGCCCACGACATCAGCGCCTACAGCTTCGTCGCCCTGGCCAAGGCCGGTCGCGAGATGATGAAGGGCCGCAACGGCAGCCTGCTGACCCTCTCCTACCTGGGTGCAGAGCGCACCATGCCCAACTACAACGTCATGGGCATGGCCAAGGCCAGCCTGGAAGCCGGCGTGCGCTACCTGGCCGGCAGCCTCGGCCCGGAAGGCACCCGCGTCAACGCCATCTCCGCCGGCCCGATCCGCACCCTGGCCGCCAGCGGCATCGCCAGCTTCCGCAAGATGCTGGCTGCCAACGAAAAGCAGACGCCGCTGCGCCGCAACGTCACCATCGAGGAAGTCGGCAACGCCGGCGCCTTCCTCTGCTCCGACCTGGCTTCGGGCATCAGCGGTGAAATCATGTACGTCGACGGCGGCTTCAACACCACCGCCATGGGCGCCATGGAAGACTGAGAAGTCGCCGGGCATCGCACGCAGAATCGTGCGCTGCCCGCCCCTGCTGCACCTCAGGCACGGCCTGGCCATGACTGATCACCAACGCCGCACTTGCTGAGCAATGTGCGGCGTTGTCGTTTCTGGCTTATTGTCAGAATTCCAGTCAACCGACATTTAATTCGCCTCCCGAACCGAAACGCCATCATGGCCGGCACGCTTCAGCGCTGGCGTTGTCCTAGCTGGGAAGCCTGGAACCGAGATGGGTCGATGATCCGAACAAATACATGGCGAGCCTGCCTGATCGCCGCGCTGTGCAGCCTCACGCTCGGCTGCGCCCTGCCGCCGCTGGATGGCCGTAGCGAGAGCCAGGCCTTCACCCAGGCCGAAACGGCTGATACTACCCTTGGCCAGGCGCTGGGCAGCCAACAGGACTCCCATCCAGGCCTGTCCGGCATCCTTACGCTGGCGGCTGCCCGCGACGCCTTTGCCGCGCGCATGCTCCTGGTCGAAGCGGCCGAGCGCAGCCTCGACGTTCAGTACTACATCTGGCGTAACGACATTACCGGCACCCTGCTGCTCGATGCCCTGCTCAGAGCCGCCGAACGAGGCGTTCGCGTCCGCCTGCTACTGGACGACAACGGCATTGCCGGCCTCGATCAGACCCTGAGCACGCTCGATCGCCATCCCAACATCGAAGTGCGCCTGTTCAATCCCTTCTCCCTTCGCAAGGCCAAGGCGCTGGGCTACCTGACGCACTTTTCCCGCGCCAATCGGCGCATGCACAACAAGTCCTTCACCGTGGACAACCAGGCCACCATCATCGGCGGGCGCAATATCGGCGATGAATACTTCGAAGCCAGCGAGGGCGTGCTCTTCGCCGATCTGGATGTCCTGGCAATCGGGCCGGTCGTGGCTGATACCTCGACCGACTTCGATCGCTACTGGGCCAGCGAATCCAGCTACCCCCTCGAGCTGATCGTGCCGCGCGACCGTAGCGCCCCACAGCCCCTGCACGATCTCGCGGCCGATCTCTCCAGCTCATCGGCAGCCAGTGGTTACGTGAAGACGCTGCAGGAAAGCGAGTTCATCCAGCGCTTGCTGGATAAGCAGTTGACCTTCGAATGGAGCGAGACCACGCTGGTCAGCGACGACCCGGCCAAAGGGCTTGGCAATGCCAGTGATGGCGAGCTGCTGATCGGCCACCTGGGCGAGATGCTTGATATCCCTGAAGCCCGGGTCGACCTCGTCTCCCCCTACTTTGTCCCGACGCAAACCGGCGTCGATATCTTCACCGGCCTGGTACAACGCGGCGTCGAAGTACGCATCCTCACCAACGCACTGGAAGCAACCGACGTGACGCCCGTACATGCCGGATACGCCAAGCGCCGCCGTGCGCTGCTCGAAGGTGGCGTCAAGCTCTACGAAATGCGCCTGGGCGCAGACGACGAAGGGCACCGGGAAACAGCCGGGCCGTTCGGCAGCTCCGGCTCGAGCCTGCACGCGAAAACCTTCGCCCTCGATGGTCAGCGCGTTTTCATCGGTTCATTCAACTTCGACCCACGCTCCGCGAAACTCAATACCGAGCTGGGTTTTCTCATCGAAAGCCCGCAACTGGCCGCCGCCATTAGCCGCGCCTTCGAAACCGATATCCCGGCCAATGCCTATGAGCTGGGCCTGGACGAAAACCACCGAATCTACTGGCTGCAGCGCCAGGATGGCGAGCAACAGCGGCTCTATAGCGAACCCGGCACGGGCCTGCTCAAACGCCTGGGCATTCACCTGCTTTCCTGGCTGCCCATCGAATGGCTGTTATGAGCCAGAAACGAGAAAGCCCCGCACTTGGCGGGGC
>NZ_DJSX01000084.1:0-25262 GCF_002439135.1 Pseudomonas sp. UBA6323
GCCACCGGCGAAGACCACGTCCTGCTTGCCCAGCTGGATCTGCTCCATGGCCTGGCCGATGCAGTGTGCGCTGGTGGCACAGGCCGAGGAGATGGAGAAGTTGACGCCCTTGATCTTGAACGGGGTGGCCAGGCACGCCGATACGGTGCTGCCCATGGTGCGGGTCACGCGGTACGGACCGACGCGCTTGACGCCTTTCTCGCGCAGAGTGTCGATGGCTTCCATCTGGTTGACGGTGGAAGCGCCACCGGAACCGGCGATCAGGCCGGTGCGCGGGTTGGAGATCTGCTCTTCGCTGAGTCCGGAATCCTGGATCGCCTGCTCCATCGCCAGGTAGGCGTAGGCTGCGGCGTCGCCCATGAAGCGGAACAGCTTGCGGTCGATCAGCTCTTCCAGGTTCAGGTTGACCGAACCGGAAACATGGCTGCGCAGGCCCATTTCAGCGTAGGACGGGTTGAAACGGATGCCGGATTTGCCCGCGCGGAGGCTGTCGGCAACGGCTTCTTTGTCATTGCCCAGGCAGGAAACGATGCCCAGACCGGTAATCACGACACGACGCATGTGCAAGTCCTTCAGAAACTGTCGGTAGAGGTGAACAGGCCAACGCGCAGGCCTTCGGCACTGTAGATCTCGCGGCCGTCGACGCTGACGCTGCCATCGGCGATGCCGAGGATCAACGAGCGGTTGATGGTGCGTTTGATATGAATGTTGTAGGTAACTTTCTTGGCGGTCGGCAGTACCTGACCGAAGAATTTCACTTCACCCGAGCCCAGGGCGCGGCCCTTGCCGGGATTGCCTTGCCAGCCCAGATAGAAGCCGACCAGCTGCCACATGGCGTCGAGGCCAAGGCAGCCTGGCATGACCGGGTCACCTTCGAAGTGGCAGCCGAAGAACCACAGGTCCGGGTTGATGTCGAGCTCAGCGACAATTTCGCCCTTGCCGTGCTTGCCGCCGGTCTCGCTGATGTGAACGATGCGATCGATCATCAGCATGTTCGGGGCGGGCAGTTGCGCGTTCCCGGGGCCGAACAGTTCGCCGCGGCCGCAGGCGAGCAGGTCTTCCCGAGAGTAGGCGTTTTGTTTTGTCATGCGAGCTCCTCAATTATCCCCATGCTTCTAAGGCTGGGCGAATCGTCCTGGCCGGCGCGCCTGAAAAATAGGGGGCGACTGCCGGCAGCCTAGTCATAGACTGTTGCGTTGTGGTGAAAGTCACAGCGCTGTGAGTACAGTTGTACTCCGCTGGCTGTGCATTGTCACAGGCCCAGCAGTTTCCCCTTGTAACGCCGGCTTGTCACGAGCGCCACTCGCCTATGGTCGGGCTGGCAGCCAACGCAGCAGAATGCGTTGCAAATCTGCTCGTTTGAACGGTTTGGCCAGGTAATCGTTCATTCCCGCCTCCAGGCAGGCTTCGCGGTCGCCCTGCAGGGCGTTGGCGGTCAGGGCGATGATCGGCACCTGCTGCCCCTGTTCGAGCTGGCGGATCTGCCGCGTCGCTTGGTAGCCGTCCATCAGCGGCAGCCTGCAGTCCATGAGGATCGCAGCGTAGTCGTGCTGGCTGCAGCTCTGCACGGCTTGCTGGCCGTCGCCGACCAGGCTGACCTGGTAGCCCAGGCTGCGCAGCATGGCCTCGATCACCGTCTGGTTGACCGGATTGTCCTCGACCAATAGTACTGCCTGACCCTCACCGCTGCCGAGCGTCAGGATGTCACTGCGCTGAGCCTGCTCATTGCAGGTGCGAAATGGCAGCGGAACCTCGAGGGTGAAGACCGAACCCTTGCCCAATTGGCTTTCTGCACGCAGGGTACCGCCCATGCGCTCGGCCAGGGTGCGGGCGATCGGCAGGCCGAGACCGGTACCGCCGTAACGTCTGGAAATGGACGTATCCGCCTGCTGGAAGGCATCGAACATATGTTCCAGGCGTTCGCCGTCGATACCGATGCCGCTGTCGCGTACGGCACAGGTGAACCACAGCACCTGGTCGTCCAGTGGCTGCCAGTGTGTTTCCACGCGGATGTGACCTTCTTCGCTAAACTTCAGCGCGTTACCGATCAGGTTGACCAGAATCTGCCGTATACGTGTGGGGTCGCCGCTTACTTCCAGTCCCTCCAGGCCCGGTTGAGCGTCCAGCAGCAGTTGCAGGCCGCGCTGCTGTGCGCTGTGCTGGAAGACCTGAATGGAGCCCTGCAACAGGTCCAGCAGGTTGAAGGAAATGGCTTCGAGTTCCAGTGCCCCGCGTTCGATGCGCGAGAAATCGAGAATGTCGTTGATCACCTTGAGCAGGTGCTCGGTGGACTCTGTCGCCAGCGCCGCATACTCGCTCTGCTCGTCGTTCAGGCTGGTGGTTTCCAGTAACTGCAGCATGCCCAGCACGCCGTTCATCGGGGTGCGCAGCTCGTGGCTCATCATGGCCAGGAAGTCCGACTTGGCGCGGTTGGCCTGCTCGGACTCCTCGCGGGCCTGGATCAGCTGGGCGATCGCTTGTTGTTGTTCCTGGCCGCTTTTTTCGAGTGCACAGGCCAGGTTGTTGATGTGCCTGGCCAGATCGGTCAGCTCGTCGTTGCCACGCTCGACCAGGGAGGGGCGGTAATCGCCGCTCTGAATGCGTTCCAGAGCCTGGCCCATGGCGCTGAGCGGTTGCGCGAGGCGTCTGGCCAGGCGGCGGGCGAGGAGGAAGGTGAGCAACAGGGCGAACAGCGAGAGAACCCCGGCCTTGAGCAGGATTTCCTGCTGGCGGGTATTGAAGGTGTCGTTGGACATGCCCACGATGACCCGACCCAGGTAGCCATCGCCGATCGCCTTGCCCAACGGTGGCAAGGCCAGCCCGCGGCCTGGCGGCCCTTGCAGGTGAATCGGCGCCTGAAACACCTCCACCTCCGGCGTGCTGTGGCCTGGTTCCTTGGGGCGCTCGACGTAGACCAGAATATTGTCGTCGCGGTCGCGAACCTCGGCAAAGCGCACGTCGGCCGTGCTCAGGGTAGCGCGCAACAGGCTTTCCAAAGTGTCCAGGTTGTCATTGAGCACGCCGTACTGAGTGGCCGGTGCGAGCTGATTGGCGATCAGTTGACCGGTATGGCCCTGCTCCTGGCGCAGGTCCTGCAGGCGGGTGAAGGTGAGAAAACCGGTCAGCAACAGCGTCAGCAGCAGTGCCGGGCCGACGCTGATCAGCTGGGTGCGGGTATGGATATTCCAGCCACGGCGCTGCCCAGTGGCTATACCATCCCTGGTGGGCTGTGGCTCTGCCGCCTGTTGGCGAGAGGGGCAGGGCGGGGGCAAGGGGCTGCCTGTGGGCACGAATCGTCCTTGGCAATTAACGTCGATCCAGCATGTTAACCGACCCGTCGCGCTTTGCCAGTGCCAGGCGCGCGCACTCTGCGCTAATTCTCGTTAGCGCCCGTCAACGTGCGGCCGCCACTGAACTTTTGCCCTGGCCGGGCACTCTCGGCTCCGTATAATGCCCGCAGACCGCCATCACGCATGGCCTCATTCGGAAGAACTATGACTCAGCCCCAACCCATTGCCGTCCTCGGCGGCGGCAGCTTCGGCACCGCCCTGGCCAACCTGCTGGCGGAGAACGGCCAGCGTGTCCTGCAATGGATGCGCGATCCCGAGCAGGCCGAGCAGATGCGCCAGAGCGGCGAAAACCCGCGCTATCTGAAGGGCGTCAAGCTGCACCGTGGTATCGAGCCGATCAGTGATCTTGGCGCTGCGCTGCAGCAGGCCGAGCTGGTACTGGTGGCGCTGCCTTCCAGCGCCCTGCGCGATGCCCTGCAGCCGGTGGCGGGGCTACTGGCGGGCAAGATGCTGATCAGCACGACCAAGGGCATCGAAGCTAGGACCTTCAAGCTGATGAGCCAGATTCTCGAAGAAATCGCCCCCGACGCGCGCATTGGCGTGCTGTCCGGGCCGAACTTGGCCAAGGAAGTGGCCGATCATGCCCTGACCGCGACGGTGATCGCCAGTGAGGACGAAGAACTGTGCCTGCGCGTGCAACAAGCGCTACACGGCAGAACCTTCCGCGTCTACGCCAGTGCCGACCGTTTCGGCGTCGAGCTCGGCGGTGCGCTGAAGAACGTCTACGCGATCATGTCCGGCATGGCGGCGGCGCTCGGCATGGGCGAGAACACCAAGAGCATGCTGATCACCCGCGCCCTGGCGGAAATGACCCGATTCGCAGTCAAGCTCGGCGCCAATCCCATGACCTTCCTCGGCCTTGCCGGCGTCGGCGACCTGATCGTCACCTGTTCGTCACCGAAGAGCCGCAACTATCAGGTCGGTTTCGCCCTGGGCGAAGGGCTCAGCCTGGAGGAAGCGGTGCAGCGTCTTGGCGAGGTCGCCGAGGGCGTTAATACGCTGAAGGTGCTCAAGGCACGCGCCGAAGAGCTCGAGGTCTACATGCCGCTGGTCGCTGGCCTGCATGCCATCCTTTTCGAGGGGCGTACGCTGGCTCAGGTCATCGAGCTGCTGATGCGTGGCGAGCCCAAGACCGACGTCGATTTCATCCCTACCGCGGGTTTCTGAATCAATCAAGGAGAGTGAGTCATGAGCGACGAAAAGCAGGAGTTGGAGCGCGAGTCGATTCTGCTGCGCATTCTATGGATGGTGATTTTTCTCATTGTCTGGCAACTGGCCGAGCTGCTGCTCGGTGCGGTCGTGCTGCTGCAGCTGGCTTACCGCCTGTTCTACGCTGCGCCGAACGCCGGCCTGCTGGGCTTTGGAGACAGCCTCAGCCAGTACCTGGCGCAGATCGGCCGCTTCGGCACCTTCAATACCGATGAAAAGCCGTGGCCGTTCGCCGATTGGCCGGTGCCGCGTCCCCCGGAAGGCGAAACCGCTCACAGCATTCCGCCGGCGCCACATCCGGTGCGCGACGAGGAGCCCAAACTGTGAGGCTATGGCTGCTGCGTCATGGTGAGGCCGAACCGCAGGCCGCCAGCGATGCCGCCCGCGAGCTCACCGCTTATGGGCGCAAGGAAGTGCAGCAGGCCGCCACGCAGCTCGCCGGTCGGCCCCTGACGGCGATCCTCGCAAGTCCTTACGTGCGAGCTCAGCAGACGGCCGAGCTGGTGCGCAGCGCGCTGGGGTTCGCCGGTAAAATCAATACGGTGCCCTGGCTGACACCGGACAGTGATCCGCGTGATGCCCTGAAATTTCTCGATGAGCGAGAGGGTGCCGAGGTGCTGTTGGTCAGCCACCAGCCGCTGATCGGTGCCCTGGGTGGCTTGCTGGTCCACGGCCACCGTCAGGAGCCATTGCCCATGCGCACCGCCAGCCTGGCCGAGTTGGAAGGTGATATCCCGGCTGCCGGGCTGATGGAACTGCTGGCGCTGATTCATCCGCATTGAGGCAAACCCCGAGCTACAGGCAGGAGCTCAAGCTCGACTGAGGCCTCGGGGTGACGCATTGACGAGCCTGCCGCCTGCCTAAACCAGAAACATTTCTTAACTTGCACCTCTTTTGTCTGCGTGGAATATTCAACCAAGCAAGTGCTTGGTTGATTCCTACAAAAACAACAAAGGAGGAAGCCCTGTGGCTGATGCAATCCGTTTGCCGCTCGAGCTGTTCTACGAACGTGAAGCAAGGCACCCGAACAAACGCTACATGGTGCAACCTCTGGGGGGCGGCCAACTGCTCGAGCTGAGCTGGGCCGATGTCGGCGAACAGGCGCGCCGTGTCGCCAACTGGCTGCGCAGCCGCGAGCTGCCGCCGAGCAGTCGTATCGCCATCGTTTCCAAGAACTGCGCGCACTGGATCGTGACCGATCTGGCGATCTGGATGGCGGGGCATGTTTCAGTTCCTCTTTATCCCAACCTCACCGCCGACTCCATGCGCCAGGTGCTGGAGCATTCCGAGGCCGCTCTTGCCTTCATCGGCAAACTCGATGACTGGGCCTCGATGGCGCCGGGGCTGCCGCAGGGCCTGCCTACCGTCAGTCTGCCACTGCATCCGCCTGGCGATTTCGACTACAGCTGGGATGATCTGCAGCGCAGCGCACCGATCCAGGATGACCCCAAGCCTGCCGCCAACCAGCTGGCCACCATCATCTACACCTCCGGCACCACCGGTACGCCGAAAGGCGTCATGCACAATTTCTCCAATTTCGGTTTTGCGGCGAGCAATGCCATCAAGCTGTTCGGGGTGGGCGAGGACGACCGGCTTATCTCCTACCTGCCGCTGTGCCATGTGGCCGAGCGCATGTTCGTCGAGCTGGCCTCGATCTATGCCGGGCAGACGATCTTCTTCGCCGAAAGCCTGGACACGTTCCTTGAAGACCTCAAGCGCGCACGGCCGACCGTGATGTTCGGGGTGCCGCGCATCTGGACCAAGTTCCAGATGGGCGTTTACAGCAAGATGCCGGCGCAGAAACTGGACCGCCTGCTGCGCCTGCCCATCATCGGTCACTTCATCGGCCGCAAGGTGCTCGCCGGGCTGGGGCTGGACGCCATCCGCTACGCGTTGTCCGGCGCCGCGCCGGTACCCGAGGCACTGCTCAACTGGTATCGGCGCCTGGGCATGGAGATCCAGGAGGTCTATGGCATGACCGAGAACTGTGGGTATTCCCACGTCTGCCTGCCCGGCCGGTTCAAGCAGGGCTGGATTGGCCAGAACAACCCGGGCGTCGAGGTGCGCATCGCCGAGGATGGCGAAGTCCAGGTGCGCAGTGGCGCAACCATGCAGGGCTATTACAAGGATCCGTTCAAGACCGCCGAGACGCTGACCGACGATGGCTTTCTGCGGACCGGCGACAAGGGCGAGCAGGACGCCGAGGGCAACCTGCGCCTTACCGGGCGCATCAAGGAAATCTTCAAGACCAGCAAGGGCAAGTACGTGGCCCCCGCGCCGATCGAGAATCGCATCGGCGAACACTCGCGCATCGAGCAGGTTTGCGTGGTCGGCGACGGTTTGCCGCAACCCATCGCGCTGTGCGTGCTGTCCGACGTTGGGCGCCAGGAGGCGGCCAATGACAGCCGTGATGAGCTGGAAAGCAGCCTCAAGGCGTTGCTTGCCGAGGTCAATGACCGCCTCGACCAGCATGAGCGGCTGCAGGGCCTGGTGTTGGTCAAGGAGGTCTGGGCCGTGGAGAACGGCTTCCTCACGCCGACCCTGAAGATCAAGCGCGCGATGATCGAAGGCACCTACGGCGAGCGTTTCGCCGAGTGGCAGCAGCGCAGCGAAGCGGTGCTCTGGCACGATTGAGTGTCGCCGGGCCGGTGACGCCGGCCCCGTTTTCCCTTCTGCCCAAGGAAAGGTCCATGGCTCTCTGGCAACGAACCCCCGACATAGCGGCCCTGAACGCCACGCTCAAGAACAGCATCGGCGAGGTGCTGGACATCCGTTTCGAGTCCTTCGACGACGAATCGCTCAGCGCCAGTATGGTGATCGACCCGCGCACTCATCAGCCTTACGGCCTGCTGCACGGTGGCGCCTCGGTAGTACTGGCGGAAACCCTCGGCTCCACCGCCAGCTACCTGTGCCTCGACAGCGCTCGCTTCTACTGCGTTGGCCTGGAGGTCAATGCCAACCACCTGCGCGGTCTGCGCAGCGGGCGTGTGCATGCTGTGGCCCGGCCGGTGCACCTGGGGCGTACCACGCATGTCTGGGACATCCGCCTAAGCGGCGACGATGGCAAACCCAGCTGCATTTCACGGTTGACCATGGCCATAGTGCCGTTGGGCGAGCAGCCGCCGAAGCTGTGAGAGCAAAGGCCGCTGCGCGTCGGCCATACTGCGTTGAAACTAGCCTCAATATGCTTATTTACAGCTTGTAAACTGCGCTTTTTCGCCTAGTTTCGCCTTGCCTGGCGCTAGCTCGCTAGCCTTTGACCAGGCTATATGATCTGCAATTTCATCCAAGATTTGTCCGATCCATGGCGCTACAGTACGCGCCATGGACCAGATCACTCACATCCAGAGCAGCTTGCCCGGCGTTCGCCTGATTGACGCGGAATATCGCAGCTTTGCCTTTCCCCGGCACTTTCATCTGGAGTACCACGTCGGCCTGCTGATTCAGGGGCAGCATCGCTACGTCTATGGTGGTGAGCGGCGGCACGCCGGGGCAGGGGATGTGCTGCTGATGGCGCCGGAAGGGATTCATGACGGCGCCTGCCTGGATGGAGAGAGCTACCGCATTCGGGTGATGGCCTTCGATCCCTTCTGGCTGGACGAAGCCAGTCGAACCCTGAGCGACGGCCGCCAGGGGGCGCCGAGGCTGACCACCAGTAGCTTGCGCCATCCTCTGCTGTCGAAGCACCTGCAGCATTTTCATGCGGCGATGCTGGGAGGATCACAGCTGGCTCAGGAGGAGGCGCTCTGGCAGGCGCTGGCCCATCTGCTGGAGATGGGCTCGACATTGCGCGTCAGCGAGCCACATCGCGTTTTCGATCAGCGCACCTGGCAGCGCCTGCGCGACTGGCTGGAAAGCCGCCTGGACGATCCACCCTCGCTGGAGGAAATCGCCACCTTCTGCGCCATGAGCCCGTGGCAGGCGCTGCGGCGTTTTCGTCAGCATACCGGCCTGCCGCCGCATCAGTGGTTGACCCAGCTGCGTCTGCAGCGGGCGTTGCCGCTGGTGCTGGCAGGGCAGCCCTTGAGTGAGATCGCGTTGCGCCTGGGCTTCTACGACCAGGCGCACTTCTCGCGGTTATTCCGCCGTACCTACGGCCTGCCTCCGGCGCGCCTGCGCCAGGGCTGATTCAACCGCACATTTCATCTTTCAATTTCCTGGAGATCGTCCATGCAGGAGACGTCCGTCTTGCTGTCGCTGGCTGCCGTGTTCGCGGTGGCCCTTATCAGCCCCGGCCCCGATGTGGCGCTGGTGGTGCGTACTTCCCTGCATCAGGGCCAGCGTGCAGGCCTGCTCAGTGCCTTGGGCCTGGCCTGCGGCATTCTTCTGCATGGCACGCTGGTGCTCAGTGGCGTGGCGTTATTGCTCAGTCGCACCGAGTGGCTGTTCGACCTGGTTCAGGTTGGCGGCGCGCTCTATCTGGGCTGGCTGGGCATTGGCGCGGTACAGGCCTGGTGGCGCGGCGCCGCCGGGCCAACGCGGCTGGACGGTGAGCTGGCGCCTTCGCTGTTCGGTCCCTGGCTGCGCGGTGTATTGACCAACCTGGGCAACCCCAAGGCCCTGGTGTTCTTCCTCGCACTGCTCAGCAGTCTGGTGCCGGCGGACATGTCGCTGCCCGGCAAGGTGGCCTGCGCTGCGCTGTTGTTCGGCCTCAGTCTGTTCTGGTTCAGCCTGCTTGGTATCACCCTGAGCCGCCCGCTGATGCGCCAGCGGCTGCTGCAGGTGGCGCCGACCATCGACTTCGTCTGCGGCCTGGTGTTTCTGCTGGTCGCACTGAGCATCATCGGCAGGCTGGTGTTATAGCCCTGACCATTGCGCCGCCATCAATGGCCATTACGGTCATTGCCGCAGGCCGGTGGCTGCCGGAGAATCTCGGCATATTCGTAGCTTGAGTTTGATGCATGCCGCAGCCGATCTTCTTCGCCCATGCCAACGGCTTCCCGTCTGCCACCTACGGCAAGCTGTTCGCCGCGCTGGCACCGGATTTCCAGGTGCAGCACCTGGAGCAACACGGCCACGACCCGCGTTTTCCGGTCAATGACAACTGGTCCAATCTGGTCGATGAATTGATCCATCACCTGGAGGGTGGTGACGAGCCGGTCTGGGGCGTCGGCCATTCCCTTGGCGGCGTGCTGCACTATCACGCCGCCTTACTCCGCCCCGAGCTGTACCGCGGCGTGGTGATGCTCGATTCACCGGTGCTGACCCTGGCCGACCGCATGGTGATCCGTGCTGCCAAACGTTTCGGGTTTATTGACCGCATCACGCCGGCCGGCCGCACGCTGGGGCGCCGCGAGGCGTTCGCCGATCTGCTCGAAGCGCGTACCTACTTCGCCGGCAAGAGCCTGTTCCGCCGTTTCGACCCTGAATGCCTGGACGCCTATGTCAGTCACGGTCTGCAATCGGGTGAGGAGGGCCTGCGTCTGAAATTCGATCCTGCCACCGAGATCAGCATCTATCGCAGCGTGCCGCATACCGCGCCGGGGCAGCCGCAGCAGCTGGCAGTGCCGCTGGCCATGGTGCGCGGGCGCCACAGTCGCGTCGTGCTGCCGCACCATGCGCGGCTGCTCAGGCGCATGCCGCGCGCGGAATATCATCACCTGCCGGGCGGCCACATGTTTCCGCTGGAGCGCCCGCAGGCCACCGCCGAGCTGCTGCGTCAGCTGTTCAGCCGTTGGGATGCCGATCAGGAGCAAAGCGCATGAACGCAGGTTTCGAAGAAGTCCGCCTGAGTCTGCCGCATATCGAACTGGCGGCGCATCTCTATGGGCCGGAGAATGGGTTGCCGGTGCTGGCCTTGCATGGCTGGCTGGATAACGCAGCGAGTTTCGCCCGCCTGGCGCCGAAGCTCCAGGGGCTGCGTATCGTCGCCCTGGATTTTGCCGGCCACGGCCACTCCGATCACCGTTCGGCCGGCGCCGGTTATGCGCTGTGGGACTACGCATTCGATGTGCTGCAGGTCGCCGAGCAGTTTGGCTGGCAGCGGTTTTCCATCCTCGGGCATTCCATGGGGGCGATTACTGCCGTGTTGTTGGCAGGGGCGATGCCCGAGCGGATTGCGCGACTGGCGTTGATCGATGGTCTGGTGCCCTACACCGGCGAAGCCGAACAGGCACCGGCCAAGCTCGGCGAGGCGTTGCGAGCCAGGCAGGCGCTCGGTGACAAGCGCAAGCCGGTGTATGCCGAGATGGCGCGAGCCGTCGAAGCACGCATGAAAGGCGTCGGTGCGGTCAGCCGCGAGGCGGCCGAATTGCTGGCCCAGCGCGGTCTGATGCCGGTGCCGGGCGGCTACACCTGGCGCACCGACACTCGTCTGACACTGCCGTCGCCGCTGCGTCTGAGTTGGGCGCACGCCCAGGCCTTCGTCCGCGCGCTGCAGTGCCCGGTGAGCCTGGTGCTGGCCGAGCAGGGCATGATGGGTGCGCAGCCTGCGCTGCAGACGCTGCTCGAGGATCTGCCGTTCGAGATTCACCGTCTGCCGGGTGGTCACCATCTGCACCTGGATGACGAGGCGGGCGCACAACGTGTAGCGGATTGTTTCAATCCATTCCTGCGCATTTCTTGACTTGCCTGCGGCCCTGGGGAAAGGTGTGGCGGTCTGCCATGGAGGATCGCATGATCGACCCGTTCAACGTCGCCATTCATTGCTTCGCAAGCTCACCTGCCGTTTCCCTGGTACGGGGCACCTCTCGATGATGGGGCGTATGAAGTTTTTTTCCGTTGTGCTTGCCACTCTCTGCAGCAGTGTAGCGTTGGCGGCGGATTTACCCGGCAGCCGAGACCTTGATGTGTTGCCGCGTTTTCCTGCCAGCCAAATCGTCGCGTTCAAGGAGGCGCCCGACGTCGAGCGTATCTATCCGCAAGGTTCGATTCGCCGCATCAGCGGGCGTTTGCGTTACGAGCGGGAGATCCTGGTGCAGGGCCAGCACAGCGCAGTGACCTACGAACTGCCGCGCACTCACAGCGCCGATCAGGTATTTACCGCGGCGCGGGAAACGCTGCTGGAGCAGGGCGCCGAGTTGCTCTATTGGTGCCAGGGGCGCGAGTGTGGTGCGAGCAACCTGTGGGCCAACGCGGTGTTCGGTAATGCCACGCTGTATGGCTCCGACGATCAGCAGGCCTATGCTCTGTTGCGCCTGGCCGAACCGAATCACGAAAGTCTGCTGTCGCTGTACAGCATCACCCGCGGCAACCGCCGTGCCTACCTGCACGCCGAGCAACTGGATGCCGAGGCGCCTCTGGGCGAGCTGCTGCCGACACCAGCGACCCTGCTGCGTCAGCTGCGCACCGATGGGCAGTTGAAGCTGCCCGACGAGGCTCAGGCCGACAGCGCCTGGGTGGAGGTGCTGGCGCGTAGCCTGAACCTCGACAGCACCCTGCGAGTCGCTCTGGCTGGCAGTCAGGCCGAAGCCTGGCGCGAGGCGCTGATCGAGCAGCGCGTGCGCGAGGCGCGCCTGGAGCTTGGAGATGCTGCGGATGATGCTCTGAGCGTGCGTCTGTTGCGTTAAGCTATCGCTCGCAATCGCCTGTTATAGAGCGCCCGCAAGGGCGCTTTGTCGTTTTGTCGAAGGGAGTTTTGCCTGATGGCCACTAATGATCGTCTGCTGGTGCAGATTCTCCTGCTTGGCCTGCTGGCAGCCAGTCTCTGGGTGCTGGCGCCATTCTGGTCGGCGCTGTTTTGGGCCGCGGTGCTGGCTTTTGCCAGCTGGCCGCTGATGCGCCTGCTGACGCAATTGCTCAACGGGCGCCTGTCGCTGGCGGCGGGCATTCTGACTGGCGTCTGGGTGATCATGGTGGCGGTGCCACTGGTGTGGCTGGGCTTCAACCTGGCCGATCACATCAAGGACGCCAACGCCCTGGTCAGGGATCTGCAGGTCGAAGGCCTGCCGCCGCCGCCGAGCTGGCTGGGCAGCATTCCGCTGGTGGGCGATCGCCTGGTCGAACTGTGGCGCACCATCGACCAGCAGGGCGCCGCCTTCTTCGACACCTTGCGACCCTATCTGGGCCAGGTCGGCAACTGGCTGGTGGCGCGTAGCGCGAAGATCGGCGCAGGCATGGTCGAGCTGGCCCTGAGCCTGGTGCTGGTGTTCTTCTTCTACCGAGACGGGCCGCGCCTGGCGGTGTTCGTGCACAGCCTGCTGGAGCGGCTGATCGGCGAGCGTGCCGACCATTATCTGGAGCTGGTCGCCGGCACCGTGCAGCGCGTGGTCAACGGCGTGATCGGCACCGCCGCAGCGCAGGCTGTGTTGGCCTATATCGGCTTCGTCATCGCCGGCGTGCCGGGCGCCCTGGTGCTCGGTCTGCTGACCTTCGCCTTCAGCTTCATCATGATTCCGCCGTTGATCTGGGGCCCGGCCGTGGCCTGGCTGGTGTGGCAGGGGGAGATCGGCATGGCGATCTTCCTGGGCATCTGGGGCTTCTTCATCATCAGTGGCGTGGACAACATCCTCAAACCCTACCTGATCAGCCGTGGCGGCAACCTGCCGCTGGTAGTAGTGCTGTTGGGCGTGTTCGGCGGCATTCTGGCCTTCGGTTTCATGGGCCTGTTCCTCGGCCCGACCTTGCTGGCAGTAGCTTACAGCCTGCTCAACGACTGGGTGGCGGACAAGACGCCGCCGGCCGAAGCGCTGGTGAACAAGCCGCTGCCGGGCGAGGAACCACGCGGCTGATCAGCCGCGTTCGCTCTCGTACTTGTCGAGGGTGTCGCTCGCGATCTGCCGACCCAGCATGATCAGCTCCGGCGCCTTGTAGAACTCGAAGAAACGGCAGGCGCGCTTGGGCACATTGATCAGCACATCCGGCGGATAGCCGGCGATCTTGTATTGCGCCAACGAGGTCTGCATCACCTCGAAGCTCTGGTTGACCAGCTCCAGCAGCGACGCCGGCCCGCTGAATTCGGCGACCCGCGAACCGCTGGCGGATTTAGGCGCGGGTTCGTCCTCATTTTCCCTGCGGCTCGGGGCTGCGGCCGGGCTGACGTCATCGGCAAGGCGTTGCTCCTCGGCAAGCAGCAGGGTTTCGTCCTCGCTCTTGCGGCGGAAGCTCGGCAGGCGTGAGCCGAGCGAGGTCATCAACTGGTCGATGCGGCCTTTGATGGCGGCCGGGCGCTCGATGACCGGCAACTGGTAGTGGTTCTGGTTGGTGGCGTTGAGGTTGACTGCGATGATCAGGTCGCAGTGGCTGGACACCACCGGCACGATCGGCAATGGATTGAGCAGGCCGCCATCGACCAGCATGCGTTTGCCCTGGACGACCGGCGTAAACAGGCTGGGTATTGCCGCCGAGGCGCGCATCGCCTGATGCAGGCAGCCTTCCTGGAACCAGATTTCCTGCTGGTTGGTCAGGTCGGTGGCGACCGCGGTGAAGGGGATGTTCAGGTTCTCGATATCCACCTCGCCGACGATCTCCTGAATCCGCCCGAATACCCGCTCGCCACGGATGGCGCCGAGGCGGAAGCTGACGTCGATCAGGCGCAGCACGTCGAGATAATCCAGACTCTCCGTCCATTCGCGGTATTCGCGCAGCTTGCCGGCGGCGAAGATACCGCCGACCACCGCGCCCATCGAGCAGCCGGCGATGCAGCCGATTTCATAACCGCGCGCCTGCAACTCCTCGATCACGCCAATGTGCGCATAACCGCGCGCGCCGCCTGATCCCAGCACCAGCGCTACTTTCTTGCTCATTTGTGTGTCTCCCCCTAGCAAGCCTCGACCTTACTCGGCCAGCGGAGCGGAGCCAAGGCAGTCTTTGCTAGAATCCGCCGCCAGTAAACGCGGCGAGAGTGAAACCATGAGCGAACCCATTCGTTTGACCCAGTACAGTCACGGCGCCGGTTGCGGCTGCAAGATTTCACCGAAGGTGCTCGAGGTGATCCTCGCCGGCAGCGGCGCGCAGAATCTCGATCCCAGGCTCTGGGTCGGCAATGCCTCGCGCGATGACGCGGCGGTTTACGCGATCGATGAAGAGCGCGGCGTGGTTTCCACCACCGACTTCTTCATGCCGATCGTCGATGACCCCTATGACTTCGGCCGTATCGCCGCCACCAATGCCATCAGCGATATCTACGCCATGGGCGGCGATCCGCTGATGGCCATCGCTATCCTTGGCTGGCCGGTCAATGTGCTCGCCCCCGAAGTTGCGCGTGAGGTGATCCGCGGCGGCCGTGCCGTGTGCGACGAGGCCGGTATTCCGCTGGCGGGCGGGCACTCGATCGATGCCCCAGAGCCGATTTTCGGCCTGGCCGTGACCGGCCTGGTGAGCAAGGCCAATATGAAACGCAACGACACCGCCACGGCTGGTTGCAAGCTGTACCTAAGCAAGCCTCTGGGTATCGGCATTCTCACCACGGCGGAGAAGAAGGCCAAGCTGCGCAGCGCAGACATCGGCCTGGCGCGTGACTGGATGTGCACCCTGAACAAGCCAGGCAGCCGCTTTGGCAAACTCGCCGGCGTGCGCGCGATGACCGACGTGACCGGCTTCGGCCTGCTTGGCCACCTGGTGGAAATGGCCGATGGCAGTGGCCTGAGCGCGCGCGTCGATTTTGCTCGCGTGCCGCGTCTGGACAGCGTCGAGCATTACCTCGAACAGGGCTGCGTGCCCGGCGGCACCTTGCGCAATTTCGACAGTTACGGCGACAGGATCGCGCCACTGCCGGAGCTGGCCAAGCTGCTGCTGTGCGATCCGCAGACCAGTGGCGGCCTGCTGGTTGCCGTGGCGCCGGAAGGCGAGGCCGAGTTCCTCGCCGTGGCCGCCGAACTGGGGCTGGAGCTGGCGCCCATTGGCGAGATGGTCGAGCGACAGCGCTACGCGGTCGAGGTGCTGTGATGCGCGACAATTGCACCGACTACCGCGAACTGTTCCTCAATGACCGGGCGATGATGGATACCCGGGCGCCCGTCGAATTCCACAAGGGCGCCTTTCCCGGCGTGATCAACCTGCCGCTGATGACCGATATCGAGCGGCAGAAGATCGGTACCTGCTACAAGCAGCAGGGCCAGCAGGCAGCCATCGAGCTGGGGCATCAACTGGTCAGCGGCCGCAGCAAGGCCGAGCGCATCGAGGCCTGGGCGACCTTTGCCAAGGCCAATCCCGACGGTTATCTGTACTGTTTTCGCGGCGGCCTGCGTTCGCAGATCGTCCAGCAGTGGCTGAAAAGCGAGGCAGGTATCGACTACCCGCGGGTGGTCGGTGGCTACAAGGCCATGCGCAATTTCCTGCTGCAGACCAGCGACGACGCGGTGCAGGCATGCGACTTCGTACTGGTTGGCGGGATGACCGGCACCGGCAAGACCGAGGTCCTAGGTCAGCTCGACAATGCCGTGGATCTGGAGGCTCACGCCAATCATCGCGGCTCCAGTTTCGGCAAGCGCGCCAGTGGCCAGCCGGCCCAGATCGATTTCGAAAACGCGCTGGCCATCGATTTTCTCAAGCGCCGCGCCGCGGGCCAGCAGCAATTCGTCCTGGAAGACGAGGCGCGTCTGATCGGTCGCTGCTCGCTGCCGCTGCCGTTGCACCAGGCGATGCAGCATCACCCGCTGGTATGGCTGGAAGACAGCGTGGCCAATCGTGTGGAGCGTATTCTGCAGGCCTACGTGATCGAGCTGTGCGCCGAGTTCGTCGCGGCTCTGGGCGAGGAAGAGGGCTTCGTGGCATTCGCCGCGCGCCTGCGCGAGAGCCTGGGCAACATCACCCGCCGCCTGGGCGGCGAGCGTTACCAACGGCTGGCCGCGATCATGGACCAGGCGCTGCAGGAGCAACAGGTCAACGGGCAGGTGGATACCCATCGTGGCTGGATCGAAGCCTTGCTGGTGGAGTACTACGATCCCATGTACGTGTTCCAGCGCGAGAGCAAATCCGGACGCATCGAATTCGCCGGCGAGCAGCAGGCTGTGGTGGAATACCTGCGCAAGCGAAACGGCGGGTGAGTCGGGCACTTTCGCCCTGCCGTAGCGTCATAGACTGGGCCAACCCGAAGTCCCTATCCATCCGAGGAGTGTGGTCGATGAAACACTGGATCTGTTTGCCGCTGCTTGCGGTGGCGCTTACCGGCTGCGCCGGCAAGACCGTTTACCGCGAGACCTGTGCCAATCAGCTGGATGCCGCCTGGAAAGAATTGAGCATCGCCGAGGCCGAAGGCTTCGCCGGTACCGTCAGTTATTCCAAGGCCTTCTCGCTGCTGACCGCTGCCAAGACCCAGCAGCAGTTCGAAGCCTACGAAGGCTGCGTCAGCAAGGCCGAGCGCGCACGCTTCTACATCCGCGAATCGCGAGCGGGGCGTTGATGCAGCTTGATTTCACCGAGCTGAGTCCGCTCGAGGCCTATCGCTGGCTGGCTTCCAGTGTCACCCCGCGGCCCATCGCCTGGGTCTCGACCCGTTCGCCCGAAGGCATCGCCAACCTAGCGCCGTTCAGCTTCTTCCAGGTGATCAGTGACAGCCCGCCGACCGTGCTGGTCAACGTCAACACCCGTGACGATGGCAGCCTCAAGGACACTCTGCGCAATGCCCAGGCCAGCGGCGAGCTGGCGATTCAGCTGGTCAGCTTCGCTCAGGCCGAGGCGATGAACGCCAGCGCCGCGATCCTGCCGCATGAGATCAGCGAGTTCAGCCACTGCGCCATCGCCAGCCAGCCGTGCGAGCGCATCGACGTGCCGCGTGTCGCTGGTGCGCCGGTAACTTTCGAATGCCGTGTGGCGCAGATCCAACCCTATCCAGCGCAACAGCCCAACTGCCATCTGATCTTCGCCGAAGTGTTGCTGGCGCATATCGATGACGAGGTGCTCAACCAGCAGGGGCGTCTCGATCCGCTCAAGCTCGACCTGATCGGGCGCCTGGGTGGCAACGCTTATTGCCGCACTCGGGACCTGTTCCAGATGCAACGCCCCTGAACCCGTTCTGAAAACGACGTCCAGTTAGCTTTCCCGGCCAGCTCGCTGGCTGATGGCTTGTCGCCAGCAGCCTTGCACTCCTATGTTCCAGAATTCGCGGCTGGCTGCGGTAGGCAGGGGGATGTCATGGGTGGTTCATTGGGCAAGCGCTTGGCCAGTCTGAGTACGGCCAGCAAGTTGATGCTGGGTTTCGCTCTGGTATTGATGCTCACCGCTCTGGTGGCTGCCACCGGATTGCTGGCGCTGCGTGAGGTCAGTGCCGGCGCCGAATTGCAGCAGCGCATGAGCGCCCTTGGCGAGCAGGTGCTGCGCATGCGCCAGAGCGAACAGACGTTTGCCCTGAGCGGCGACAAACAGCATGCCGAGCGCCTGGCGCAGCAGGCCGAGGCGATTTTGCAGGCCGGCCAGGCCCTGCAGGCCGAGCTGGATAGCGACACGGCCACGATCATGGCGCAGGTCGAGCCGGCGTTGGCGGATTACCGCAGCGCCTTCGCCCGCTACGTCGAACTCACCGACAACATGCAGCTGTCGCTACAGGCCGCCGACTGGCTGGTGGTCAGCGCCGCCAACAGCCTGGATCTACTGCAGGAAGGACTCTCCGAGGATGGCGTCGACCTGCTCAAGAGCTCCCAGGGCGAGCAGGGCGGCGATTCGGTGCTGCAGGCCGGCAAGGTCGGCAAGATTCACCAGCTGCTGCTGCAGGCGCTGGACCAGGCGCGCCAGCGCCTGGAGGCCAGCCGGCGCAGCGATGCCGACGAGCAGAGCGAAATCGCCCAGGCCGGCGAGGCACAAGCACTGGCTGCCGAGCTGCGCGATGCACTGGAGGACCCCGGTTATGCCGCGGTGCTCGGCGAGGTGGTGGTCAACGTCGATTCCTTCAACGAGCGCCTGCAGGAGTACGCCAGCCAGCTGCAGCAGCAAAAGCAGGTTTACGGGCAGCTGGTCGCTCAGGTCGAGCAGTTGCTGCAACAGGTCGAACTGGCCCTGGAAACCCAGCGCCTGAGCATGCAGGCCGAGCGTCAGGCCAGCAGCGGCCTGATCATTGCCGCAGCGGCCCTGGCCCTGCTGTTCGGCCTCGGTGCGGCGCTCATGATTAGCCTGGCCATCGTGCGTCCGCTCAAGCGGGTCATCGGCCTGGCTGAAGCCATCGCCGCTGGCGACCTCGGGGTACGCATCGAGCAGGATCGCCGCGACGAGATTGGCCAGTTGCTCGCAGCCGTGCAGCGCATGGCCGGCAACCTGCGCGAGATGGTCGGCCGCCTGCAGGGCGGTGTGGCGCAGATATCCAGTTCTGCCCAGACGCTTTCGGCAACGGCCGAGCAGACGCGCCAGGGCGTCAACGGCCAGAAGCTGGAGACCGATCAGGTCGCCACCGCAATGAGCGAGATGACCGCCACGGTGCATGAGGTGGCGCGCAACGCCGAAGCGGCCGCGGCCTCCACCGAACAGGCCGACCAGCGGGTCGGCGCGGGCAGCCAGGTGGTGCGTCAGACCTTGCAGCGCATCGAGCAGCTGGCCGGGGCGATGGACGCCACCACGCAGAGCATCCAGCGCCTGAGCCAGGACACCCAGCGTATCGATGCGGTGCTCGATGTGATCAAGAGCGTCGCCGAGCAGACCAACCTGCTGGCGCTCAATGCCGCCATCGAGGCGGCGCGCGCCGGTGAACAGGGGCGCGGGTTCGCGGTGGTCGCCGATGAGGTGCGTGCGCTGGCCAAGCGCACCCAGCAGTCCACGGCGGAAATCGAATCGCTGATCGCGGCGCTGCGCGAAGGCAGCCGCCGTGCCGTGACCGACATGGAGCAGAGCGCCAGCCTGGTGAACCTGACGGTTGGTGACGCCAACCAGACCGAAGGCGCGTTGGTGGCCATTGCCGAGGCAGTGGGCCTGATCTCGGAGATGAACCAGCAGATTGCCGCGGCGGCCGAGCAGCAGACTGCGGTGGCCGAGGAGATCAACCGCAGCGTCACCTCGATCCGCGACATTGCCGATCAGTCGGCCATGGCAATGGACGAAACCGCCGCGTCGAGCATTCAGCTGGCCGAGTTGGGCCGGGAACTGCACGCCATGGCCGGGCAATTTCGACTGGCATAGCGGTTGGCCTCACAGTTTCGTGAGTAAAAATTTCATGGCGCTATGCCGCATGCCGGCACGCCAGTAGCATCGACGTTCTGCATAAGGAGCGAACGATGCGAAGCAAACTCGACGCCTGTCTCTACTCGGTCAATCAGGTGCTGCTGGGAAAAGAGGCGCAGGTGCGTCTGGCGCTGACCTGCCTGCTGGCGCGAGGTCACCTGCTGATCGAAGACTTGCCTGGCATGGGCAAGACCACCTTGAGCCATGCCCTGGCGCGCGTGCTGGGGCTGAGCTTCCAGCGTATCCAGTTCACCTCCGACCTCTTGCCTGGCGATATCCTCGGCACCTCGGTGTTCGACAAGGACAGTGGCCAGTTCGTCTTTCATCCCGGGCCGATCTTCGCCGAGCTGGTGTTGGCCGACGAGATCAACCGCGCTACCCCGAAGAGTCAGAGCGCGTTGCTCGAAGCCATGGAAGAAGGCCAGGTGACCATCGAGGGCGCGACCCGGCCGCTGCCCGAGCCGTTCTTCGTCATTGCCACGCAGAACCCGGTCAGCAGCGGCGGCACCTTCGCCTTGCCTGAATCCCAGCTCGACCGCTTTCTCATGCGCCTGTCGCTGGGCTATCCGGCCCAGGCCGCAGAGCGGGCCTTGCTGCTGGGCGACGCCCGGCGCGACCTGCTGCCGCGCATCGAGCCGATTCTCGACCATGCCGAGCTGGCACGTTTGCAGGCGGAGGTGCCCAAGGTGCGGGCCAGCGATGCGTTGGTCGACTACGTGCTGCGTCTGGTCGAGGCGACGCGCAGCCAGCCGCAGTTCGCCTGGGGCCTGTCGCCGCGCGCCAGCCTGGCGCTGCTGGCCGCGGCAAGGGCCTGGGCACTGCTGGCCGAACGTGATTATGTGATTCCCGAGGATGTGCAGGCGGTGTTGCCGTCGGTGGTCGGCCATCGTCTGCGCGAGCGCGCCGATCCCACCGGCCATGGCGGTGGCGCCCTGGTGCAATGGCTGTTGCGCGAAGTGCCGGCACTCTGATGCGCGCAGCGCTGAAACCGCTCTGGCGGCGCTGGCTGGCCAGGCGCATTCCTCCGGCAGCCAGCGTGCGCCTGAATCAGCGGCGCATCTTCATTCTGCCCAGCCGGATGGGCGGCGCGTTCGCCGTGGTGCTGCTGTTGATGCTGCTGGTGGGCATCAACTACCAGAACAGCCTGGCCTATGGCCTGACCTTCCTGTTGATGTCGGTCTTCGTCGTCACCATCCTGCATACCTATCGCAACCTGGCCGGGCTGGTGCTCAAGGCAGGCGGTGGCGGGGCGGTGTTCGTCGGCGAGCAGGCGCGTTTTCGCGTGCGCCTGGAAAGTCGCGCGCGCCAGCACCAGGCCATCGTCCTGGGTTGGCCGCCTGCGGAGCTGGTGGTGCGCGATGTGCCGCGTGAAGGACAGACCGAAGTGGATCTGAATCTTGCCGCTACGCGGCGTGGCTGGCTGCGCCCCGAGCGTCTGCGGGTGGAAAGTCGCTTCCCCCTGGGGCTGCTGGTGGCCTGGAGCTGGGTCGATCTGGACCAGGCGGTGCTGGTCTACCCGCGGCCGCTGGAAGGCGACCTGCCGCTGTCAGCGGGCCTGGGTGATGAGGAGCAGGAAGAGGGCATGCGTGCCCGTGGCCAGGGCGCCGACGATTTCCAGGGCCTGCGCGAATATCAGCCGGGTGACTCGAAGCGGCGCCTGGACTGGAAGGCCTATTCGCGTGGCCAGGGCCTGCTGGTCAAGGATTTCGCCATGCTCAGCGGGCGTGACCTGTGGCTGGACTATGACAGCCTGGCTGGCGACAGCGAAATGCGCCTGTCGCTGCTCTGTCACTGGGTGCTGCAGTTTTCCGAGCGGCAGCAGGCATTCGGCCTGCAACTGCCGGGGCAGGTGATCGCCCCGGATTACGGCGACGGCCATCGCGACGCCTGTCTGCGTGCCCTGGCGCTGTTCGGAGCGCGGCCATGAGCAGCTTGCCAGGTATCCCGCGGGTCGCCCTGATTTGGTTGCTGGTAGCACAGGTGCTGGTGATCGTGCCGCACCTGGTGCACCTGCCTATGTGGATGGTCGCGCTGTGGCTCGGCGCTGCCGGTTGGCGCGTGCAGATCTTCCGCATGCGTGCGCGCTACCCCAGAGGCTGGGCCAAGGGCGGCCTGGTGCTGCTGGTATTGGCCGGTATCCTGCTGTCGCGTGGCACCTTGGTGGGGCTGGATGCGGCAGCGGTGCTGCTGATCGCCACTTTCACCCTCAAATTGCTGGAGATGCGTACGCGGCGTGACGCGCTGGTGGTGATCTTCCTCGGCTTCTTCTGCGTGGTGACCGCTTACCTGTTCGAGGACGGCATTCTGGCCGCGCTCTACAGCCTGTTGCCGGTCACGGCACTGCTGGCTGCACTGGTCGGCCTGCAGCACAGCGGTTTTGCCGAGCGCCCCTGGCCGACCCTGCGCCTGGCCTGCAGCCTGATGCTGCAGGCGATACCGCTGATGGTGCTGCTGTTCGTGTTCTTTCCGCGCATGGGGCCGCTTTGGTCGCTGCCGCTGCCCAACGACAAGGGCGTCACCGGGCTCTCGGACAGCATGGAGCCGGCCGATATTGCCGAACTCAGCCGTTCCTCGGCGCTGGCCTTTCGTGCCAGTTTCGAGGGCGAAGTGCCGCCGCGGGTGCAGCTGTACTGGCGCGCTTTGACGCTGGAGCGCTTCGATGGTCGGCGCTGGTCGCAGTCCAATTACGCGGAAGTGCCGGTCGCGCCGCAGTGGAGCAAGGCCGGAGAGCCGCTCGATTACAGCGTCATCATGCAGCCCAGTGGCAAGCGCTGGCTGTTCGCTCTGGACGTTGGCGAGATGGCGCAGCAAAGCGGGCGCATGATGAGCGACTTCCGTTGGCAGCGCTTGCGCCCGGTGGATCGGCCTCTGTTGTACCAGGTGCGTTCCTGGCCGCAGGCCGTGCGTGAGGCGCAGGCCGAGCCGCCTGGCGTGCGCCAGGCGCTGCAGTTGCCCGAGCAGGGTGATCCGCGCAGCCGTGCCTGGGCCGCCGAGCTGAAGGCGCAGTACCCGCAGGGCGATGCGCTGGTGGCGGCCGTGCTGCAGCATTTCAACCGCGAGCCCTACGTCTATACATTGCGTCCGCAGCCGCTGGGGCGTGACAGCATCGACGAGTTCCTGTTCGACACCCGGCGTGGCTTCTGCGCGCACTATGCCGGCGCCATGACCTTCGTGCTGCGCGCGGCGGGCATTCCAGCGCGAGTGGTCACCGGTTACCAGGGCGGTGAGTTCAACCCCAACGGCAACTACCTCCAGGTGCGCCAGTTCGACGCCCATGCCTGGGTCGAGTACTGGCTGCCCGGGCAGGGCTGGCGCAGCGTCGACCCCACTTTCCAGGTCGCCCCAGAGCGTATCGAGCAGGGCCTGGAAGAGGCCCTGGCCGAAGAGGATGGCTTTCTCGACGATCAACCGTTCTCGCCTTTGCGCTATCGCGAGCTGGCCTGGCTCAACCAGCTGCGCATGAGTTGGGAGAATCTCAATTACGGCTGGCAGCGTTGGGTGCTGGGCTATCAAGGCGAGCAGCAATTGAAGCTGCTGCAGAACTGGTTCGGCAGCCTTGACTGGCAACGGCTCGCCCTGGCACTGGTGGGTACGGGCGGATTATTACTCGGGCTGCTGGCCTTGTGGTTACTCAAGCCCTGGCAGCAGCGTGCCGACCCGCAGCGGCAGGTGTTCCGCAAGTTCGAGCGCCTGCTGGCGCGTCATGGCGTGCAGCGAACTGCGGGCGAAGGTGCGCGCTCCTTCGCGTTGCGTGCTGCGCAGCAGCTGCCTGAGCAAGCGGCGCACATCGAGGCTTTCGCGCGTTGCTTCGAGCAGCAGCGTTACGCCGGCGAGCCGGTTTCGCGGGCGGCCCTGCAACGGGTATTGAGCGATTTGCGCCGGGCATTGCCCTGGCGCCTGTCGCGTTAGCGACCATTGGTCACTTGCGTGAGGACATGGCCAGGCTGTTAGCTGCGGCCATCGTCATCGGAGGAACGAGCATGAGCGATTTCATCGAGCATTGCCTGGGCCGCGTTCTGGCTCTGCAGATGCGCCTGTATGCCTGTCAGGCGCGACTGGCTGACTGCACCGACCCGGAGGCGCTGCACGATCTGCGTATCGCCCTGCGCCAACTGCGCAGCCTGTTACGTCCGCTGCGCGGCCTGCCGGCGGTGGATGCTCTGGAGCAGGGCGCAGCGGTGTTGGGACGCCTCAGCGGGCCGCTGCGTGATCGTGAAGTGCTGGTGGCCGAGCTGGAGCGCCTCGGGCTGGCGCATCTGGCTCCGGCCGATGAGGCGCAGCGTGCCGCCGGCTATGCCGCGATCGCTCGCAGCGGTGAGCTTGCGGATCTGATGCTGCTGCTCGACAGCTGGCCGAGCAACTGGCGTGACGCCGCCAGACAAGGACAATTGAACGACCTAAAAAAACGCATCCGGCGTCGTTTGCGCCGTCAGCAAAGGCAACTGGCCCGTGCATTGCGCGATCCTGCCCATGACCGCCATCGCCTGCGCCTGCTGATCAAGCGCGTGCGTTACGGCGCTGAAACCTACCCGGCGCAGAGCCGTTTGGACAAGGCAGCACGGCAGCGGCTCAAGCGTGCGCAAAGCGCCTTGGGAGACTGGCACGATCATGTGCAATGGCTGGCGCAGGCCGAAGCGTCGCCTTCGCTGCAGCCTTGTCTGGATGCCTGGCGGCGCGCCGAGCAAGCGGCTGAACGCCGAGCTGACGAGGTGTTGCTGGCGCTGTATGTCGATTTCCCGGGATAAGACGACATTCTCGCCGGCAATATGACCGTTTAGGCACTTCTCCAGGCTATCGTTGCGCTGTGCCCATACCCTAAGATCGTCGCCATCGATGAATCTTGAGGTGCGTATGGTCTTTTCCGAGATGCTCGACGCGGTGCGTCGCGATGCCAATGCCGTGACGATTCCGGCCGAATGGGGGCAGGGGCGTGCCAGCTTCGGTGGTCTGGTGGCCGCGCTTGCTTTCGAGGCGATGCGCGCCCAGGTGCCGCAGGGGCGGCCGGTGCGCTCGCTGGCCATCACCTTCGTCGGCCCGGTGGCGCCGGATGTACCGGTGAGCTTCCAGGCCGAGGTGCTGCGCGAAGGCAAGGCAGTCAGCCAGATGCTCCTGCGCGCGGTCCAGGATGGCCAGGTGGTAACGGTGGTGCAGGGCAGTTTCGGCGCGTCTCGCCAGTCGGTGATCGCCGTGGAGGCTCTTGCCGCACCGCAGGTTCCGCCGGTCGAGCAGTGCCAGGAACTGCCCTACGTCCGCAACGTCACGCCCGAGTTCACTCGCTTTCTGGCCATGCGCTGGGGCATCGGCGGCATGCCGTTCACCAACAATCCTTCGCGGCAGATGGGCGGCTGGGTGCGCTTGCGCGGCGAGGGCGAACCGCAGGCGCTCAGCGAAGCGCATCTGCTGGCGCTGGTCGATGCCTGGCCGCCAGCGGTGCTGGCGCATTTGAAAAGTCCGGCGCCGGGCAGTTCGCTGACCTGGACCATCGAGTTCGTCCAGCCACTGCGCAGCCTCAGCACCGAAGATTGGTGCCTGTATCGCGCGGACATCGAGTACGCCCGCGATGGCTACGGTCATGTGGCCGCGGCGATGTGGAGCCCGGCAGGCGAGTTGATCGCCCTGAGCCGGCAGACCGTAACGGTATTCGGCTGAGTCGCCAGGCAGTCGGTGGGCGCCCAGCAAGTT